>DUJJ01000177.1:3696-6491 GCA_013329865.1 Candidatus Poseidoniaceae archaeon | reverse complement strand
GTTGAGGCAACTGGTCATCAAACGGTTCCAGTTATTTTCGACCTCAGAGGTGACCAAGTTATGTTCATTGGCGGTTTCGACGAAACTCACGCTTATCTAAGACAAGTCTGAGAAAGTTGTCAACCACTCCTTGAGCGATTCATGGTACTCGACTGGTATCATGTGGCCTTTGTCATGCTCAATCATTTCGATAGCCCAACCACAACCCTCAAACAGTGAGGCAATAGCAAACCCGTCCTCCAACGAGACTCTGACGTCACGCTTACCATGCATCCAAAACATACGCTTGTTATCCAATTCATTCAGGCGCATGCGCAATTCCATTGGTCGCACTAAACGAGTGCCGATGCATATAATCCCTTGAATTCGATCGGCTACCGGTAGATGCATCATCTCTTGAGCCATGGCGCCGCCTTGGGAAAATCCACCAACAATCAGCGGCCCTTTGGGTGCTTGATTTGCAATAAGTTGTTCGAGCTGCGACAAACTTGAGTCAACATCAATCAATTCTCGGCGTGAAAGATTGGCTCTGCGCGTTGCATCGGCATCATAATCCTCGTAACGCCACCACGTTTTGCCTCTAACCGGATGATTGTAGCGAGCTTCTGGCACTAATAACGTCCAACCTTCTGGAAGGATTTTTTCAGCAAATGGCCGCATCATTTCGGCATTGCCAGTCATACCATGCATCATGATCAGAGTGGGCAGGCAATCACCTCACAGAGACCATGAGCGAACTAGAGCCCCAGCAACTTTGAGGTGAACCACTGATGTTTCACCCTGTAGAGTTAGCGTTATTCGGTGTTCGCCTGATTTGGACGGAATAGTTCCAAACGAGCCTTTCTCAGTGGCACCGTTGCCCCACGCGCGTGAGAGTGGTGACGAACCATCTTGTTGATCACTGATGGTCAACGAACCGGAGCCTTTACTGTCAATTTCGACATCTAAGTACCAAACTAGGGTATCCCATGCCTCATCGGATGAGTATCCATCATCGAGGAATGTGTCATAGATTTCTTGGTCATTCTCGGTGTAGAGATTATCATGCAAATCTCCCGCGCGGTAGAAGTAAACATCACCGGTGTAACCAGATTTCTTTTGGTTCAAATTCATTCTTAGGTTCTCGTTACCGTCGCTGTCTTGCCAGACTAGATTCTTGATGAAACCTTGGCGGCCACTGAAAACATAGTCCAATTCATGACCGTCTTCAGAGGTCGCTGATACCGTTACTTCGCCGTTGTAGACGTTGTCAGTTGTTGCTGACCACTGCTGCCCGAGCAGGCGGAAATTCCACGTGTTACCAACCGACCATGGAAAATTGAAAACCGGTTGTGGCTCGCCATTCTCGTAAACCGACAAGCCGTCGATAGTTACTCGCCCGAGGAAAGGATTGTGATTGATTACCGCGTGCCGTTGGGCCTCTCCTTCGCTTGAAATACCAAGCATGAATAAGCCTTCATCTTCCCTTACTTCTGCAACTACTAGTCGGGCGCTGTCCTCGCCGAATTCTGGTGTGATGAAAGTGTAGAGCCATTGGTCGCCGACCTGCCAATCGGGAAGGGCTAGTTCATCTTGAGTAGTATCGCCGATACCGCCGAGGTTAGAGCCTTGGTCGTTGATGCATCCCGCAAGGCTAAATGTCATCATCAACACTGCCAGCAGGTATGCACGCATGAGATACCCTAGAGGGCTTCTTTTGAAAGCCTAACGCTCCAAGGATTATTTTTTCTACGGTAGATTATTGATTCCAGTATTAAGCGATGAAACATCATAAAATAGCAAGTCAGTAACTAAATTAACGAATTTTGAGACATACCAACACAATAGAGTTAGCAGTTAATTCCCAAGAAATGAAGCCGACGATGACAATGCTTTGTGGTAGAGTTTCTGAAATTATGACGTGTTGTTAAGTTTAAGTAAAACCGTTACAGGGTTATTTTGTGGCTACTAACCCGATAATTGCTAAATGTCACCACTGTGGTGTGGAGAGTCAGACTTATTCCTACCATGGTCCCGACCTAAAGCGCATGCAACTTTGTAAGTCGTGCTATGATATATACCTAGCAAAGGAAATGGTAAACTATTGGAAAGACCACATTGCTGAGGAGCAAAAACGCACAACCCCAGCAAATTAAACCTGGATAAATTCCGGTCAATTCACAACAAGCCGTTCTTGGTCAATTCACCAGTGCCAGCCAATACAACTGCTACAATTGACATCAATTTGATGAGAATGTTAAGTGATGGGCCGGATGTGTCCTTGAACGGATCGCCAATCGTGTCACCAATGACGGCTGCATCGTGTGCCTCATCGCCTTTCTTTGCCCCTGCAATATGATTCTGCTCGATTGCTTTCTTGGCGTTGTCCCATGCACCACCTGCGTTGGCCATAAACAGAGCCAGCAGAACACCTGAAACAAGAGCACCAGCCAACATACCGCCTAGAGCAGCAGTTCCTAGAGAGAAACCGATTATTACCGGTGCCAGAATTGCCACAACACCAGGACCAATCATTTCTCTTAGAGCAGCCTGAGTTGAGATGTCGACGCACTTCTTAGAGTCGGGCTTAACACCTTCTCTGCCTTCTAGTAGACCATCAATTTCCTTGAATTGTCGGCGAATCTCTACTACCATGTCACCTGCAGCCTTACCAACAGAGGTCATGGTCATGGCAGCAACCACAAACGGTAGTCCACCGCCAATCAACAGACCAATAACGACCATTGGCTCAGTTAGATCTAGACTTACTCCTCCAACAGCAGTGTTGTAGGCCGCAAATAGTGCTAATGCAGTTA
>DUJJ01000177.1:0-3285 GCA_013329865.1 Candidatus Poseidoniaceae archaeon | reverse complement strand
GCACGGACATCATCACCGAGTCCGCTCATCTCTGCGATTCCGCCGGCATTGTCAGCCACTGGCCCATAGGCGTCGACGGTCATTGTTACACCGACAGTTGCCAGCATGCCCATAGCTGCCATAGCGATACAATACAGACCGTATTCCTCACCGCCAAATTCGTTGGCTCCGAGAATTCCGATGGCAATCAATACAATCGGAATGAAGGTTGACATCATGCCGACTGATAGACCTGCGATAGCATTGGTTGCTGGACCAGTCTTGGACATCTCACCAATGTGTGGGATGGCTTTGGTCTTGATTCCAAATACTGGTTCGATACCGGTATAATACTCCGTGACCAAACCGATTAGAATACCAACTATGCTGCCAAGAACTACTGAATGCATGACACCATACTCAACATCGATAATACCTTGCTGGATAGAGACGTAACCACCGACAGCAAATAGAATTGCGCCGATGAAGGTTGTGTTCCTTAATGCCGCTGCTGGGTCCTTGCCATTTTTTAGGAAAGCCATTGAGAAAACACCGATTATCGATGCCGCATAACCAATAAAGCCCAGAAGAATTGGGAGTAAGACATAATCTGCAGCGTTGTCACCGGTGAATTCGTTAGCGATGATCATGGCAGCAATAATTGAACCAACAAATGATTCGAATATGTCTGCTCCCATTCCCGCAACGTCACCAACATTGTCACCAACATTGTCAGCGATGACGCCAGGGTTTCGTGGATCATCCTCTGGAATTCCTGCTTCGACTTTGCCGACTAAATCTGCACCAACATCAGCCGCCTTGGTGTAAATTCCGCCGCCAACACGAGCAAACAGAGCAATTGAAGAGGCACCCATACCAAACCCGGCTGCGGCTTGAATTACATTTAGGCCGCTTTCTGCAGCGTCATCGCCAGATGCTGCCACATCACCGGCACCTAGCCACCATGCGATGAGAGAAATACCAAGCAGACCAAGACCACCAACGGACAGTCCCATAACCGCGCCACCGTTGTAAGATACTGCTAGTGCCGCTGGTTGACCGCCGCTTTTAGCAGCCATTGCGGTTCGACCGTTAGCAGAAGTTGCCGCCCTCATTCCAGAGAATCCTGCAGCGACTGATGCTAGTGCACCAGCAAAGAATGCAATCGTAGTTTCGGCATCGTTCAGTACAAACAACAAGGCACCAACTGCAGCAACGAAGATTCCCAAGATTCGGTATTCTGCCTTCAAGAAAGCCATGGCACCGTCTTGGATTTCGCTGGTGATGTCCGCAACTACGTCGTTGTCAATCTTTACACTGTTCACTCGCAGGTATAATACAAAAGCAATCACAAGTCCGACTAGACCTGTGCCTGCCGCAATTAGAGGTATGTTCGTAATATCCATAATAGCCACCTATTGAGCGGCGACCTGTGAACTCCTCATAAGTGGTTCGCTTACAAACTAAACACAATATCGAGATTAACGACCAGTTATGACCACGCCGAGCGTCGTTTTGGGCGAATTTGTAGAAATGATTCATTAAAGACGGCTTACTGGCCAGACTATGGGAATTACTGCAGAGGAGATTCTGGCTGAGATTGGACCAGTTCAGGAGGTACTCGACGCACATGATGGTATTGTCAATGTTATTGATACTGCTGAAGGCAACATCATGCTCTCTCTCGATGGTGGGTGCAATGGATGTTCCTCAACACCGATGACCGCAATGCAAATATTCTATTCACTGATGAAGCTAGACGCTGTCAACGATGTGATATTCGTTAACGGTGAACTACCCGAATACATGCGAGATTTCATCAAGAAAAAAATGGAGAAAGAAGCTGCCGAGGCTAATCAAAACCTCACATCTGGGGGAGATCACGAGCCCAGAGGCGAAATAATTTAGACTACTCTTCTTCTTTTTTCCCGATTGAGTGTGGGTTCGCACCAAATGATACATTAGTTCCTTTGATATTCATTCTAGCAGAAATCGCTAGTATAATGCAGACCAATGATAGGGGTTTTGGCAGATAAGCAGAACCCCACAGCGAACCACCAGATAGGGCTAGCCACCACAACACCACTGCGCACAAAATCAAGGCACCAGCGATTATGTTTTGCGCCATATATTCGGCTTTTTCCGAACGAGAAAAGGTCGCAATGAAGGTGAACAATATGGCAGATAATCCGCACAATGCTTCGGCCAAGTGTTCGATGAAAACTGGGTCAACACCTGCCATGGAGTATCCTATGGTTAGATGTTATTAAGCCCGGTTACTGCTATTAGATTACTGTGGACTCATAACAAGGTTTGAAACCATAATCGCCGTGAATGAACTATGGCAGGCGGCAACTTCTCCTTACCGAAAGCCCGCCCTAGTGGGCCGCCATTCTTCTCCCGCAACCAAATTGCTGCAGCACTGCACCAAGTTGCGGTATTGCTTGAGTTGCAGGGCGCCAATGTTTTCAGACTAAGGTCTTACCAAAATGCCAGCCGAACCTTGGGTGGCATCACTGAGGATTTGGGTGAACTGGTTGCAACCGGGAAAATATTCGATATCAAAGGCATTGGTAAAGGTCTTGGCTCAGCCATATCGCAAGCCGTCTCAGAAGGCAGATGGCCCGATGATTGGATTGATTTACACAACAACACACCACCAGGGCTAATTGAGATGCTAGGTATCCCCGGCCTCGGACCAAAACGTATCAAAATCATGAATGAAGAGTTAGGGGTGGAATCTATCACCACACTAAAGCAAGCTGCACTCGATAACTCAATTGCCGGACTGAAGGGCTTTGGCGCAAAATCGCAGCAAAAAATGCTGGATGGTATTGAATTACTGGCTAGATTCCGTGCTCGCAGACGCCTTGACGTTGGATTGATGTATGGTGAGGCATTTGAACAGAGAATAGCGACCATTGACGGAGTGATAAAGGCTCAGTTAGCCGGCAGCGCCCGGCGCCGTAAGGAAACTATTGGCGACCTAGATATCGTAGTCGGGGTTTTGGATGAAAACAAAGCAAGTGTCAGTAAGGCAATTTTGACATTGCCCGGTATTGCTGATGTCAAAGGTGCAGGCGATTCAAAGATCAGCCTGATTCTGGATACCAGTATATTCGAAGGTGGATTTTCACTAGGGCATATTGACAAAACCGTAATGGAGGCTATTGGCGGTGATGATTACGAACAACTCGAATCTGGTGGTACAATTGACGCACAGGTCAGACTAGTTACCCCGGAAATCTTCCCATTTACTCTGGCATATTTCACCGGTAGTAAAGAGCATAATATCATCATGCGCCA
>DUJJ01000114.1 GCA_013329865.1 Candidatus Poseidoniaceae archaeon | reverse complement strand
AATTCAATAATCCGGGCTGCATTGTAAAGTGAGCAATCAAACCCATACCAACCACGGTCAGCCATGAATATATGACCGCTCATTTCAGCAGCCATCAAGGCGTCAGGATTTGCCGCCAGGACTCGCTTCATGAACGAATGCCCTGTCTTAGCCATCATTGGCCTGCCCCCGGCAGCAAGGATTGCTTTCTCAACATTCATTGAACATTTAACATCGTAAATTAGCAAATCTTTGTCCGCTTCACTTCCGACAACGTCATTGGCCAACAGAGCAATTAATCGATCTGGGTAAACGAACTCACCGTTTTCATCAACCGCACCAATTCGATCGCCATCACCATCAGCACCAAGACCGAACTCACAATTGTGCTCAACTACAGCCTTGGCTAAGTCTAGCATGTTCTTCGGTCTAGTTGGGTCAGCACCATGGTTTGGCTCGGTGGCATCCCAGTCACAAAAGAGGTCAACATGCTCGCATCCAAGCATATCGAGTAGTTTACTCATCGCTGGACCGAGAACCGCATTTGCACAATCAACAGCCAGTTTTACCGGTCTCGCTAAAGCTCCGGTTGAGTTAATTATTGCTTTGAGATAATTGTCCATATGTGGATTATCAATTACTTCGCCCTTGCCATTAGCAAATTCGCCATCCAGAAATACCTGTTTCAATTCCTGAATTTCTTCACCGGCTAAGGGTAAGGTGCCACGACACATCTTGAACCCGTTATGTGTAGGCATTGGCAGATGGCTTGCAGTAACCATCACGCCACCATCCACTGCTAATGTCCAACAAGCATGGTAGACACAACCTGTGGATACAATTCCTAGGTCAAGAACAGATACGCCAGAATCGGTTAAACCGCGAATAAATTCTGATGCTAATTTGGGCGATGAGTCCCGGATATCACGACCAACCGCAAAACGCTTGCAGGCAAGATACTTTGCCATGGCTCGGCCAAGCCGGTAAGCGAACTCTGGAGTTAGTTCACCAGTTCCATCACCATTCGCTAGACCACGAATGTCGTAGGCTTTGAAACACTGAATCGGCCATTCGCCCATGATGTTCCCAGTCGCTACGCCATTTCAATGATGAGGCTACGCGGTCACTTTCTAAGTACTGATACAAACATTAGCGCTATGGAAATACACAGCAGTATCTCGATTAGTATATCGTAACGCCAACCTATCAAGATGACTATACTCATCATTGGTAAGCCGATTTTTAACAACTTTGGCCAAGTTAGGAGACCTTTTGGCGTCCCGTCGAAATACGGCGAGCCGGGCATCAAATCATCTCGTGCCTTGAACAACTATTTCCACCAAGGCACCTGCTGGTAGGGCTGCCGCAGCAAAGGCAGCGCGCGCAGGCTTCACTTTCAATTCACTTACCCATGCACCATAGACTTCATTCATGGCGGCAAAATCATTGATATCATCTAGTAATATTTGAGCAAAACAGATATTTTCGCGCGTCAATTCTGCACAGTCCAGTAGAGTGTCTATCTTGTCTAGCGCACCCTGAGTTTGGGCTTTAATGCCATCAAAATCTACCGCAATTTGGCCAGATAACCAGAACACATCTCCAGCCTCAACTCCAGCAGAATAAGGTCCATACTTTGCCGCTCCGGATAATTCAATTGCGTGTTTGTCCATGATGGTTCCTCGGGTAAGCAGCCCTTCAACTTGACTAATTTCCGATGCATTGAGTAACTCAAACTCATGGGCAGCAATATGCGGACATGTTGGGTTTTGGACCATCCTGCCCATGTTCGCCTGCTAGCACCTTTCTTACGTTGTTCAAACAACAACGACGTCATTATTGCAACTAAACGCAAAGAAGTAGAACAGATGATTGAGCAAGGCGACGGGCATATCCCACGCCGGCAAATTCACTGGGTTGAGCGCCCTGTCGGTGACAAAAAACGGCGAAAAGCGCTCAACAGGTGGCGCTCTAGCTACCGATTTTTGGCACAATGTTGCAGAACTGGCCAACCCATATCGAGGATTGTGGTGGTTGGTGCGGCATTGGAATTACTCGCATGGCGCTCGCCTCTCTTGAAGAGAACGTTACGAAGTATTACGCATCGATATTACATCAGTGATACTGAAGTAAATCACGTTGCACATAACCTAGCACTGAAAGGTGCTACCCATATCATAGTTCCAAGTCATTGGGACAGTTCCATCGACGGTGGATTTTTGTCTAGAGCTGCCGCAAACGGCATCAAAATCAATCGCCTCAACGGCTTACATGGGCACGTTCATCTGAGTCCGGGAATCCATCCTAACAAGGTAAGCGAACCACCCAATGTTTTGGTAAGATTACTCAAAGGAGGCGGAATACACGATTCTAATGAATTGTTAGCCATACCAGATTCTGCTTACGACGGTCTCAAGATAACGAGTGCCAGTGAAGACGAGTATGATGGTGATGTCTGGTTACTCGATCGAGAGTTGTCTAGGCACGACGGGGTCATAACCCAATCAGTAACTCTAGCGAGCGAGGCTGCATTACTTGGTACTCCAACGTTGCTGGTTACCAAGGCAAAGCGCGGCTTCATCAACCGGTTACAGGAAGATGGCTATCCACTGTTCGTTTGGTCCGAGCCATGTGAAGGCGATGGGTGGCAAAATATGTTAGCACAATTTTTGGCAGGAATGTATTTGACCGACGCAATAGAAACCGAAGAGTGGCCGGACGCTCGGAGTCAGTTGGCTGGTTTTCTGTCGATGAAACTCATCGATTAAACCAATTTTTGACAATCTGCAGATGGTCTCCAGCCATCGGGACATCACCGCTCAAAATAGCATTTAATGGCCAAAATCGAGCATCGGCAGCATCGTCTCCTGCTGCTGGTTCTCCGGCATCAACAGTTACCGAATAGACAATACTCACGATGTGTTTACGAGGGTCACGCTGTGGATCACCCATCACCATTAGTAATTCTGGATTAGACCCAGTGAGGCCGGTTTCCTCTTTGAGTTCTCTTAATACCGCATCCAAGGGGTCCTCATCTCGCTCAACAAAGCCACCCGGTAATCCCCAATAACCGACCATGGGCGGGAATTTCCGCTGAATTAACAATACTTGATCATCCCTATGGACTGCTGCATCAACTGCTAAGGCAGGATTCAGCCAGCCATTGCATTCATCGCAAGTGACCATCTCATTCACCGTATCTGCGCCTGCGGTCTTGGAAGGTTCTGACGGCTTTCAGTAGGTCTTTTTTCTGAAACGATGGCCAGTATACATCGGTAAAGTATAGTTCTGAGTAAGCCATTTGCCACAATAAAAAGTTAGATATTCGCTCTTCGCCGCTCGTTCTAATAACTAAATCGGGGTCTGGCATTTCACCGGTATACAGTCTGGTAGATACTGCGGTTTCATCGATCGCATTTAGCGGTAAATCGCCAGCAGCATGTTCAGCGGCAATCGATTGAATCGCATTGAGCATCTCCTCACGGCTACCATATGCGAGGCATACGGTGAAGACATATTCGTCATAGTCGGCGGTTTTGGTTTCAGCGTAATCTATTGCTTCGTTAACATCTTCTGGTAGTAATTCTCGGCGTCCGATAATCTGCACCTTAACCTTGTTAGCATGAATACGCTCATCTTCAGCAATGTCGCGCAGACCCTCAATGTATAACTTGAACAGGATGTCTAACTCGTCTTGGGGTCTGGTAAGGTTCTCGGTTGATAGCGCATAAACGGTGAACCAAGGGATGTTTAGTTCAAGCACCCAATCCAATACAGTCTCTAATTTCTGTTTCCCAATACGATGACCGAGGCCTGTAGCAATCTTACTTTTCCATGCGAAGCGCCGATTACCGTCCATGATTATGGCTAGGTGAGTAACTTTCTCTGGGTGCTCTTGAACCTCTTTGAGAAGTTTAGACTCAACCGCTTGGCCGAGCACATCACCCATTCGTTCAGAGATTCCCATGTCTGCCCAAACTTAGGCAGAGTGGTTTAGTGTATGATTCCATCCCTCAGGTGTTGCAAGGGTTAAACATGATTTTCAACCGTTTACTGGTGCCGTGAGTATGCGAGTTGTGAGTTTGGTGCCGTCGCTAACTCAGACGCTGTTCGACCTCGGGCTATCATTCGACGAGATTGTCGGACGGACGCCGTGGTGTATTCATCCCGCAAGCAAAGTTGACCAAGTAATGGTAGTTGGTGGAACCAAGACCCCCAACTTAGGAAAAATCAGGCAGCTCAAACCCGATTTGATTGTCATGGACAAAGAGGAGAACCCATTAGAAGTCTACCAAACTCTCAAGGACGAGGGTTTTGAGATTTTTGTCAGTGATGTCACCTCTCCAAATGACGTTCCAGATATGTTGAGAGGTCTGGGAGCAGCATGTGGCAGAGAGAATGCTGGAGAACAATTAGCGCTAATCTGTGAGGACTCAATTACTCAAATTGTTGGTGATGGCCACGGCCTACGCACCATTCCACTGATTTGGCACAAACCACTGATGGCAGTTTCGCCGCAGCGGTATTCTGGGGGGATATTGTCCATGGTTGGATTCGACGTAATCGATACACATCCAGAGGGTAACGGCTATCCTAAGGTCGTAATTGAAGACTTCATCAAGCATGAAATCGAACTGATTTTGTTGACCAGTGAACCACATAAATTTACCATTGAAGAAGGCGAAGAAATTGTCGATGCAATTGTGAAAGCAGGCGGTAAAGCGCCACTAGTTGAGTTAATTGATGGTGAGGATTTGACCTGGTTTGGATCAAGAACCGCATCAGCACTGGCTAGATTAATCGAGTTTCAGTCCTTAATCGGCAGTGCAAATTAGCATCAATCTCATTTGTGAGTAGGTTTTCAGCCCGACCATGGAGGAGCAGGTTTACGAGGCTGAAATCGTTGATGAGGCAGCAGTGTCTGACAATGGTGCAACGCGCTCCCTCAACACCGCTTTGGGTGCAACAGTCGCCGTAGTTCTCGTATTTCTGATGATGAGTCGTGCCATTGGTGCTCCGCTCCAAGACCAAGCAATCGAAGAATCGTTAGACGGTTACACTTCGATAGCCGACCGTCATTTACAGAATTATTACACCGATGACCAGAATTCGTATGTCTTGAAAAATGGTTCACTTAGCGGGCCTGATGGCGCTAGTTTGTGGCTTGGAACCCATCACTTCGTCGAATTCGAGTTACCGCTAGAGGAAGGTGGCGCAGCGCCAAATGGCAAAGTAAGTTTGGCGGTATGGGTGCCAATCATGGAAGACGGAATGACCGTCCCAGTGATTGCTGAGTTTGGTCCATATTTCGATGAGGCGTCGGTTGAAACCGGCGGCATTGAAGAACCGGGAACCTGGTTAGGCACGATGATTATCGAGCAGATTGTGCCGCATGGTTTTGCTTTCGCTCAAGTTTCAGTTATGGGGACTGGTCGCTCAAATCACTGTATGGACCTGATGGGTACTGCTGAGCAACTGGGCGTAGATGCGGCAGTCACTTGGCTGGGATCTCAGAATTGGAGTAACGGCAATGTTGGAATGATTGGTAAGTCGTATGATGGCTCTACTCCATGGCAAGCAGCGATGTTCGGCAATGAACACCTGACCACAATAGTGCCAATTTCGGGACTTATCGGCGTTATGGAATTGATGTGGCGTAACGGCAGCAGCGAGGCAAGAGCACCAATCATGCACAACGGTGTCTATGGCTCATACGGCATCGATGGCGACCTGGAGGATTCAGGTAATATGTGTCCAGACTACATTGCTGGGCCAGCAACTGGTGGCGCAGCCTGGGCTTGGGGCGGAGAAGCGGCCGGCACATACTGGGCCGAACGCTACTTCCTCGACCGGGTGTTAGAAAATTACAACGGTAGCGTCTACTTGATTCAAGGAATGCACGATTGGAATGTCGATCCGCACATGGCAGTGCCAACCATCAATCTGCTATATGACAACAATATTGACGCTAAGGGCTTATTCGGCCAATGGGACCATGACTATCCGGATCGCCCCCAAATAATGTTTGACCGCAGTGGAGTTGGTAGAGGTATCGAGGCATTCCCAGAAATGGTGAGAATGGACTGGATGCAGGACTTGCTTGAGTGGTTTACCTACTACCTCAAGGAGGAGGGACCAAAACCGTGGTTGGGGGTTGAGATTCAATCGAATCAAGGACCGTGGCGCTTTGAAGACCGCTATCCAATGAGTAATACCACTGAACTATTGTTGGAATTGGGTAGCTCAGATCTTGCTGCTGTCGGTGGGGGTAATACCATTTTCCCTGATGCATCATCAGGGCCGGTATATGAGACGCCACCTCTCGATGAACCTCTTTACTTCGGTGGCCTACCACGTCTCCATGTCAATGTCAACACGGCATCTGTTGGGGGTCAAATTTACGCTTTGCTCGAGGACTGTGACGGTGCAGATTGTATCCACATTGGACATGCAATAATGGACCTTAGATATCACGCCGGTGGTGCAGATGAACAAACCTGGACTCCCGTTTTTGAAGAGATAACAGCTCTGATGGAATTCTTCCCAATGGATGTTGAAGTCGCGGCTGGCCATACAATCAAACTAACACTGCGCAGCACGGGCGAGGACTATCTTCCATCAGCAGCCTCTACTGCAGTAACAGTGGTCAACACAGGCTCAACATTACAACTTGATACATTTGACCCGGCAACCAGAGAGTATTATGACACTGTGCAGTGCACGTCGCAAATCTGCCAAGACAACGCTTAGCCGTCGTCATATCAGCGAAGCAATATCGCTAATTCAATATTCAAGTTGATTCAGCAACATGACTCATCTTTCATTGGGGCAATAATGAAAGAAACCTTGTCGACATTTGGCGTATTTTGCAGTTTTTTGTATATTTCTCTAACGTCAGATGCTCGACCCTTGACGTGTATGACATCAACACTCAGGTGGCACGAGTGGCCCAATCTACTGCTGTGGTGATAGGCGGCAACCTCAACATTTCCAGTTCTTGAAACCATTAATTTTTGGTCATCTTTATGCTCATAGTGAGTAATTATGTGGCCTTCGATTATGATATCGTCGGCGATGTTCATTAGTTCACCACGTTGCTTAATTTCTGAGAAGTGGATAGCAGCATCACGCAGAAACCTGCTGCGGTTCTTGTATCCTGATTTGTGAATTAGACTATCAAGGTCCTTGAGGAAATTTTCATCTGCACTGAATGAAACTATCGAACTCATGCCATTTCCACAGGTTTCGCAATAATAATATTTGGTATGTTAAATATTAACAGGTTGAGTTGAAATTAGTCATTAATAAAAACATTTGACAACCTATTAAATATGACATTGTGGAGCCTCGACAATGGACAAAAGACCGTATAGAGCACTAGTATTGAGCGCTTTAATGATTCTTACCAGCCTAGCTGGATGTATAGAATCATCTGATGAATCATCGGACGACACTACCGATGGGTCAGACCAAGGCACTGAATACTACGGGACAATAATGACATCAACCTACCACGTAGAGCAATTGGTATCAGCGATTGTCGGTGATACTGCTAATGTAGAGATGATGAGCACAAGTAATATGCCTGTGCACGATTACCGACCATCTACTCAGGATTTAGAAAGACTTCGTTCCAGTGAAGTATTCTTCTACCACGGTCTAGATTTGGAACCTTGGGTTCAATCGGCAATTACCTCAGACGGAGCTCCACCATCATACATGACCCATACCATGCCTAGTGGTGAGGTAACTTTAGATTACCAGACCATGCTACTCAATGATTTGTGCGAACAACTTGCTGAAGGCGATAAGGTATCAAACACTTTGCTATCTTACGAGGACCAAGCAGATCAGTTAGAAATTCATCCTGAAAAAGGGGTTCAAACCTTAACATTCCCCGAAGCAGATACCAGTCATGAAGGTCATGATCACGACGACCATGATGGCCATG
>DUJJ01000069.1:6662-8496 GCA_013329865.1 Candidatus Poseidoniaceae archaeon | reverse complement strand
AATCCTACAGTGCTTATGATTCGGTAATTTCCCGCTTGACATTTTGCTGGTAACCTTCGACACATTCTCTTTTATTTTCTTTACGTCTACCAAGTAATCAACTCCTTACTAAAGTTCCGTGAAACTCTTTACCATCAAGTGCAGACTCAACTAAATCGATATCTCGGCCGTCTAAAACTGCGATATTTATCCGATGTTTTGCTGCAATGGCTACGGCGATTGGGTCGACAACTGCCGACTCTCCCGGGGGCAATCTTTCGGTTCCAGTTATGCCGATTAGTTCATTCATCGTCATCTCAAAAAATGGTGTGGCATCATCTGATGTTTTAGGATCCTTATCATATACATGGCTAACATTAGTAGCAATTACGCAGTCTCTGGCTCGACAATCGCGGGCCAGTGAAACTGCGACTGCATCTGTGGTGTGACCTGGATTTGTCCCACCCATCACAACTATGTTATAGCGGTCAAAATATTCTGCGGCTGATTCAGTATCTTGCGGTATTGAGGGCGCAACGTTGCAACCAATATCTAGTAGAATTTGTTGAATAATCGTTGCATTGAGACGTGTTGCAGCAATTCCGACTTCGTCTAATTTATCTGGGTTGCTAGTGAAATCTTTAGCCACTTCAATGCCTTCACGAGCCGGAAGGCCACCACCAACTACAATGCCTAATTTTCGCGAATTACCTTCAATATGTATAGCAAGTTGGCGCAATTTACCAAACCAAGTCTTCCTGTTTTGGGATTCTTCCGGCCTGAGCAGACTGCCACCAAGTGCGATTACCTGAGGCAGTGTCATGGTTATTGGCTAGCGTTCAAGCACTTAGACTCTACCATCAAATTCACCCAAGCATCTGCTTTCTACACTATTTACCAGACCCACAAAGCGAGGCTTCAAGTGCTGCACACAATGCCCGTTGGCTAGAGGAGTCTTGATGTCGGGTGACCCAGATATTGCAACCAAGCGATTAAGACTCAAGATTGCTCTTGAAGAGTTACGGGAAATGAAAGGTTTTGGCACTGAATTAGTGACTATCATTATCCCGCCGGACCGACAAATTTCCGATGCCAGAACTATGTTACAAAACGAACATGGACAAGCCGCCAATATCAAATCGAAAGGAACCAGAAAGAATGTTCAAGGCGCAATCGAATCTGCGATATCGACTCTAAATCGATTCAAGACCCCTGGTGAGAACGGCCTCGCTCTGTTCGTCGGCGCAATTATCATTGGCAACAACAAAACACGCATGGTAAACGTTGTTGTAGACGACCCGCCCCAGCAGTTGTTATCGTTCAGATACCGCTGTGATTCGACATTTGAACTGACCCAACTTGAGGATATGTTAGTCGACAAAAAATCCTACGCACTGTTTGTCATAGATCGGGCAGAAGCAGCATACGGAATAGCCTCTGGTAAAAGAATTCATGTCCAAGAGCACCTGGTTTCCAACATCATGGGTAAGCACCGCCAGGGTGGTCAATCCGCACAGAGATTCGAGCGCCTAATTGAAGAAGCTGCTCATAATTTCTTCAAACGGGCAACGGAACATGCCTGTTCGTATTGGTTACCTAATCTTGAGAATATCCAAGCAGTGATTATCGGTGGTCCTGGTGCAACCAAAGACTTCGTGGTAAAGAATGATTACTTTCACCATGAGATTACCAAGAAAATCGCCAAAACAACGTTTGATGTTGGCTATTCAAACGAGAGCGGAGTTAGAGAATTAGTCGACAATGCTGGAACGCTAATGGGTGAGATTGAATTAGATGCAGAGCGTCAACTAATGAACCGATTTTTGGAAGAATTAGTAAAAGCTCATCCAAAAGC
>DUJJ01000069.1:0-6302 GCA_013329865.1 Candidatus Poseidoniaceae archaeon | reverse complement strand
GAGATGATGATCAAAAAAGCCTTGGATATGGGTGCTGTTGACACGTTATTGATTTCTGAGGGGATGCGTAAGAATTCGGTCAATCTAAAATGTGATTCTTGTGGTCACGAGTGGAATATATCGTTAACCCGTTCGCAAGAGTTACCGCACTGTTCGCAATGCGACACCAAAAACGATGCAATTACTGAGTTAAGCAGTATATCATTAATCGACGAGTTAAGCGGTTTAGCAGGCAAAGGAAATTCAGAACTTTCATTTATTTCAACCGACACTGAGGAGGGTTCACAACTGATGGAAGGTTTTGGTGGCCTAGCCGCAATCTTGAGATATCCTGTGATGTGATTTTATGGAAATTCTCAGATCGTATGTCGAGCAGATTTTGGCTCCTGCACTAACAGAATTAGGTGTCAACGGAGACCACTGGAAAGCCATGATTGCGCCTTCTAGAGAGAGAACAATGGGTGATTTATCACTACCCTGTTTTGCCTTTGCCAAGCAGTTGGGGATGGCACCAAACCTGATAGCTGAGAAACTACAATCGATAATTAAAACAACAGAAGTAATATCAGAAATTAACTCAACATCTGGATATCTCAATTTCAAAATTTCTTCAACATGGCTCGCCAAATTTATTTTGTCCGGCCAGATAAGAGTTGGTGATGCCACAGGAAAATACCCCTCTGGTAAAAGGTCGGTATTAATCGAACATACATCGGCTAATCCAAACGGTCCGTTCCATGTTGGCAGGGCTAGAAATGCCATTTTAGGCGATACTCTGGTCCGCCTACATAGGCTGCATGGTAATGAGGTGCGTGCAGAGTATTATGTTGACGACATGGGGAAACAAGTCGCCGTGTTGGCATGGGCTTTAGCAAACCTGTCTACCGATAGAGTCGAAGAGATACTTGCCGACCGAGAACCGTTGAATGAGTCATGGAAAGATAAGGCCGACCATGAAAGAGTTAGGTGGTATCAAGCGGCGCAAGTCCTCCGTAATGATGATGAGATCAAAAATGACATAGAAAGGGAAATTGCCGCCATGGTTCATGCCAGTGAAAATGGTGATGATAATGTGCTAACATCATTTGAGAATGCGTATCAGCCGGTGCTTGATGGTATGCTTCAGACCCTTGGCCGGCTCGGCATCACCTTTGATGAGTTTACTAGGGAATCTTTATTCGTCACCAATGGTGATGTGGCCAAAGTAATGCGGCAATTGAGTAATTTAGAAATTCATGGTATTGCCGACAACGGCGCAGAATACCTCGACCTCGGAGCGAGAGGTTTGAAAGGTAAAACCGAATTTTACTTCCGTCGGGGAGATGGTAGTTCACTATACGCAACTCGTGATATTGCCTACCATATTTGGAAATTTAAGCAGTGTGAAAATCTGATTAACATCCTTGGTGAAGATCACAAACTACAGTCAAAACAAGTATCTCTAACACTCACCGAATTAGGCTACTCAACCCCCGAGGTATTGTTCTATTCGTTTATCAAATTGCCAGAAGGTAAAATGTCTACTAGAAAGGGTAATGTTGTTTTCATGGACGACTTACTTGAAGAGGCAAAAGCCCATGCCGCTCAAGTCGTGAGGGAGATCCGTTCCGACTATAACACAGAACAAATTGATGAAATTGCCGAGGCAGTAGGCACCTCAGCGGTACGGTTTAACATAATCAAAGTGAGTCCGGACAAAGGCTTTACCTTCCGCTGGGAGGAGGCTTTATCATTTGATTCCGACTCTGCACCATTTATCATGTATAGCCATACAAGAACCCGTTCTATAGCCAAAAAATGTCACGATTTAGGTGTAAATGTTGCCCAAAATAATGACCTCAATCTCTCAGAGATTCCCGAAAGCATGTATGAATTGCTGAGAATAATTGCCTGCCATAATGATATACTTGCTCGGGCGGTAGAACAAAGCAGACCAAACCTATTTGCTAATCAATTGCTTAATTTAGCCAATTACTATAACGGCTTTTATCGTGATTGTAAGGTGATTAAAGATGGTGTAGTGAATCATACTTTCTTCGCCATCTCGGAAATCGCGTCAAAATTACTCAAGTCCGGTATGATTGGACTAGGAATAACCCCCTTGGAGCAGATGTGATCATTCAGCACGATACCAGCCCTCTGGCAAACTCATCGGATCAACTGGAGTGTTGTCTTTGACAATTCTAACAATCTCCATCTTTAGTGCCTCTAAGCCGACATTTTCTAATGCCGATATGGTAATGTAACCATTTGTATCAATCAGCAACGGCAATTCAGTGTATTGTTCTTCACCAAGCTCAAGATATTCCGTTTCAGCAGTTTTCACTGTAGACCAATTTTCTGGCCTGTTTTCGTGAATGTCTGCTTTGGTTGATATAATCATGACTGTGGTCTCGGCTAATAATTGTAAAATCTCCTCCAGCAAATTATTCTGTTCTTCAATTGACATACCACAATTCTCACTTTCATCAATCAAAAACAATACTAGCGAACCGAGATTTTCAAGAGCCGAAATTGCTTGCATTTCAATATCGTTACGCTTGTGCATCGGACGGTCAAGAAGTCCAGGGGTGTCAACCATTTGATATTGCAAGCGCCTAAAAGTAAAGTGACCC
Organism: Candidatus Poseidoniaceae archaeon; assembly: GCA_013329865.1. Taxonomy (GTDB): domain Archaea; phylum Thermoplasmatota; class Poseidoniia; order Poseidoniales; family Poseidoniaceae; genus MGIIa-L1; species MGIIa-L1 sp8725u. The sequence goes on along the minus strand of DUJJ01000069.1, from coordinate 3,687 downwards.
AAGTGGATTTGTTTGGTGGTAAACGGATAGTGATTTACTTCCATCTTACCGGAACTCAGAGCAGAAATAAAGGCAGATTTACCTACATTCGGTGCCCCGCAGACTACGATACAGGGCGATAGTTGGTCGATACTAGGAAGCCGTTTCAAAATCTCTCTAGACTCACCTAACCATTGCAATGATGAACCTATACGTCCGACAATCGAAGAAATCCTACCATATGCTTCGCGACGCGCCTCATGCATTAGTTCTATTCTGCCCGTTCGGGTAATTTTGCGGGTATTTTGAGCGGCAATATTACTAATCTGATTGGCCGCCCACTGCAACATTGAGAGATGGTGACGATAATCATCACACCCAACGCAGGCATCTATCATTGAGACATCAAATTGGGGCGATTGGTCAAGTGACGGCCACTGATTGACAGTGTCCATTAGATAGGTACCAAGTATATCTGCAGCGGTTTGTATCATACGATTAAGTTGCTTTCTTACCCGAAATACTCGGTCACTATCATCAACTCTGTCAGCGGCCTTCTTTGCTCTGGAGTATGCCTTGTCTAGCAATTCCTCTTTGGTAAGGACTGTCGGCAAGGCGCGCCATGATACTTTCATTACATCCCCAATTGCAGGCTGGAAGACTATACTTGAATAATGCATACCCTAGATTTCAAATTGATATTTGTTTTTGAGAGCGAGGTTAAAAAACGCTCGCCGTTAGGTTCAATCATGGCGAAGAAGACAAGCGACTCAGATTTACCAACATGGGCTGTTCCGATTTGGGAACAAATGGGCTCTCCTAGCCTTGCCGATATTGCAAGTGTTCACAATGGAAATCTACTAGAGAGAAGACACGGATTACGCAAAGATGATTTGGTTGAGATTTTACTTGATGCTAGAGCTTTCAAAGCCGATGAAGATACCATAATCAAAGGAAGATTGTTATCATCAGGGAAAACCAGTATTGAGGTTTTGACCGATTCAGGCGAAATTGTTTACCTTGCTCGAGATGTTATTGTAAAGATAACTTTGATTGCTCATACACGACCAGCATACATCGACGATAAGGAATTACTAGCGTTTGAGAGGGCTGATATGAAACGCAGGTCATCACTTCATGAAAAAGTCGAAAAGGAAGTCAAGGGCAGACAAGATGATTCTCACTTGTGGGGTTGAAATTGTGTCACTACACGAGAAGACCTGTATTCCTTGCCAGGGTGGCATACCGCCTCTGACAATCGAGGAAATCAAACCGTTCATGCAACAACTCCACGACGAGTGGACGTTGATTGCTGACCATCACATCGAGCGCGTATTTAGTTTCGATGATTTTCAAACTGCGTTAAACTTTGTTAATGCAGCAGGAGAGATTTGTGAAGCAGAGGACCACCACGCTGACTTCGAACTGTCGTGGGGCAGAGCCAAAGTTATGATTTGGACTCACAAGATCGACGGATTGCACGAATCAGATTTTATATTGGCCGCAAAGATTGACAAAGTCTAATCGGTGTTAGCATGGACAATTTGCAAGAACTAATCAATAGTCGACGTAGCATATACCGGTTTAGTGACCGAGAAATCAGTCAGGATATTTTAGATGAAGCCCTACTTGCAGCATCCAACGCACCGTGTCACAAGCATACACATCCGTGGAAATTCTATGTGATTGGCCAAGGTTCTAGACAAAGACTAGTTCCAACTATATCTCGCCTAGCGGCAGTTAAGTCTGCGAAAAAAAATTCCGAAACTGTTGATGCTGATCGTGTTCGAGCGATTGGAAAAATAACTCAACCGCCGTTACTAATCGCTGTAACGTCGAAAAAGTCTGAGAATGATGCATTTAGGGAAAAGGAGGATTACGCAGCGACTGTTTGTGCATTGCACAACATGGTGCTTTCTCTGTGGGAGAATGAGGTTGGCTCACAATGGTCAACGGGGGCAATTACCCGTGACCCTGAGACCTATGAAGCGTTATCTATAGACTCAGGTGCGGAGGAAATAATCGGCTTTTTGAAGGCGGGTTACGCAGAAACTGTAAGAAAGGTAAACAAAAAGCCCGTTGCTGATATTGTTACTTATCTAGATTAAAGTTTTACAGGTCTGGTCGCACCACATGCCTGGCACTTTAGTAACGTCGTCCTATCTTCCTTGATAAAATTCGTATCTGGTGAGGAACACTGGTTGCATATTATGTATGAATTCACATAATTTACTATCGTCTTCTTGATTCTTTTGGGCGGGATTCTACCCTTAAATCTGGCTCTGGGCCCGTCCCTCGAGCCAGATGTTCCAAGATCATTTAGGATATATTGGTAAACATGATTATCGTCTCTGTCCATCATTGATACCACTTCATTAAAGTTGCGAAAGATGGTATTTGAACCCTCGATTAGTATTTGTGGCTCTGGTAACTTCCATCGAGATTTACTGGAGATATTGTCTGGGATTTTCTCTCTAGCTCTATCCAATAGGGCCTCATAGTCGAAGTCTGCCATGCTGTCGGGTCTCGTGCTCCATTCTTCAATGCTTGGTATAACAAACAGATAGCGACCAATAATTTCGATGAAAGGTTTGATGAACATGGTTCTCATAGCGTGCTTTGATTGAAATGGTTGTCAGCATAGAAGAACTCAGAATGACTGCGATGAATCTACGCAAAGAGGGTCTCAACAGCCAACAAATCGCTGATGAATTATCGTTATCTCAGGATACTATCTCTTGGCTGCTCGCCGGTAGCCAGGGCGATGAAAGGCCAAGCGATGTAAGAATTGGGTGGCGCACAATCGGTGTGCGACCCAACAGAATATCGGCCATTGGCACCATAATGGCCGATGTTGCAGATGAAGAATTAGGTTTTGATAACATCGATACCATTGTTGGTGTTTCAATCAATGGGATATCATTTGCCCATGAAGTGGCTCGAATATTAGATTGCGAGTTTACCGTATTTAGAACCACTGACAAGGGAGATGGGTCGGGGTCTCTTTCGAGTAAATATGGCCAAGTATCTGGCAAAAAAGTCGTCATTATCGATGATGTATTGTCAACTGGAAAAACCGTCAGTAAAACAATCTCATCCATTAGAGAGGCAGGCGGCGATGTTGGATTAGTAATTGTCCTAGTTAACAAAACGATGAGAAATGAAATTGGTGATGTTCCTTTGAGAGGCGTTGTCAGAGCGGTATCAGTCTAAGGTGATTTTATGCACTGGGCGGACGTTGTTGCCGTAAATTTGTCTCGGCGCGCAGGCAAACATGTAGTGTCGACTGGAATCACTCCAAGTGGCGAATTCCACATTGGCCACCTTAGAGAGATACTCACCGGAGAAATGATCTCTAGGGCTGCAATTGATGCAGGTCTAGATGTAGAATTCATCTTCATTGTTGATGATGCTGACCCATTGCGTCGGGTTTACCCGTTTTTAGACGCTGAATATGATAATTTCATTGGTCACCAAATTGGCAATATCCCAGCGCCCGATGCTGATGGCAAACCAGATTATGAACGATTTAATAGTCACGGTTTTAGTTATGCAGATTACTTTCTGAACCCTTTTCTTGACGCGCTAAGAGCGATTGGTGTCAACCCTCGTATTGTAAAAAATCTCGCCGCCTATCGTAGTGGAAAGTTCACCGAATGTATCAAAACTGCCTGCGACAACGCTGATAAAATTCGTGAGATTATCGAA
>DUJJ01000025.1 GCA_013329865.1 Candidatus Poseidoniaceae archaeon | reverse complement strand
TTTGCTGGGCGATTGGGATGAATCAGTTGGCAAACCTAGTGGGCGCTTAGTTCTAGCCCTGGGGACGTACTTTCTTGATTGACGGCCCATGTTTGCCGGTTTAGTGTCTGCCATATTATACAAACGGAATACCGCTGAATCTATTTGCTGGTTCTCATAAGATTATACTGGTGAGTCAATGGTTGAAGGTTACTTGGGCAAGTTAACCACGGAACACCGAATGCTCATTCACTTGTTTGATAACAAATTGCCAAACAATCAGTGGGAGGCCCCTGCTGCGCTGACACAAGCGGGTATTTCTGCCGCAGTTCACGTCCAAAGAAAGCATGTTCCAAGAACCTTGAAACGGCTTGAGAAGGCGGGCGAGATTGCCATCAATAACCGGCATGTTCCCGGCGCGAAACAGCGCAGAAAGGTCTACTCTTTGACGACTACCGGACGTGCAAGAGCGAGTTTGCTTGTCGAGCAGACCCTCGCCACTAGCGTCCTGTGTAATGATGAATCTATCAGTATCAGAGATATACCACGGGGGGAACGAAAACTACTCGAGATTTTATCACATATCGATGAGGAATATTGTTATCATAATGAACCAATAATATCCTCAATTGCTGAACCCTCAGGTAAGGTTTCCTTGGATGCTCAATCTAGTGAGGAATTGGTAAAACGTATGTTTGCCAGAGCCTGGGAAGATGGAATCATTACATATGATGAGCATCAATTAATCTCAGAGGTGGTTGAATTCCTCGGTATGCATCCAGATCGAATTAAGCGCCTGTCGGAACTAGCACGTGAATCAATTATTACCTCTCCACCAGAAGACATCTACTTGGAAATGTTGTCTCAAGCATTAGTTGATAATCAGTTGGTTGATGATGAAGTAGCACTGTTAGAGACATATCGAGGAGCGTACGGAATCACTGATGTAACTCACGAAAAGCTGCTTAACTTGGCGCTCCAAGAACCAGTATACTCTGATAATACTAAGACATATTTAGAAACCTTAGAAACAGCATTGATTGATGGCATAATTACATCCGACGAAGATGCCATGTTGGCAACTTTACGTAAGTCACTCGGAATAAGCGAGATACAGCATGCTAATTTTACTGCAAAGATTCGCGACACCATAAAGTGATACAAAGTCGTGGGGTTAACGAGGGAAACATATGGGTATGACTGATGTAGAACTTGAGCAACATGACAAATTGAATTCGATAATTGAAACCCTAAACAAGGATAAGTCTGGTAATATTGTGTTGATTGGCGACATTATGCTGGATTGTTACATTCATGGGTATGCAAATAATCTCAATTCTCGAGCCCCGGTTCCGGTACTCCGAGAAACCCACCGAGAGGAGGATGTTGGAGCCGCAGCCCATGTGGCAAGAGGATTACAATCCATGGGCTACAGAGGCAAAATATTTGGCGCCGTGGGTGACGATAAGGCCGGCGCTAAAATCCTCGAATATCTCGAAGATGAGAGCGTTAATACAACTGGAATAGCAATTATCGAAGATAGAATAACTACGGTAAAAACTAGAATGCTGGCAAGCAGAGAAAGCCTTGTTCAGGGCGAGCAGTTACTACTTCGATGGGACGTAGAGGAAGATGAACCAATCCCTGAATTGGCCTTGGAAGCAATATATGATCAGGCAATTGCTGCGCTTGAAGACGCTGATTGCGTGATACTGTCCGACTATGGACAGGGTGTAGTTTGTGACTCGGGTGCCGAGAGAATTGCCGAGCAAGCAAAAAAATCCAATATACCAATAATTGCCGATCCAAAACTAACTGGTCTACACCGGACTCATGAAGTTGACTGGATAATATTCCAATCCAGAGGATTTGAATTAATGAAGCGGCGTATCGGTGAAGCCGACGATTCTACTGCTGCCAAATCACTGATTCAGTCTTATGGTTGGAAACATCTAGTTGTTTTGGCTGGTGATAATGGCGTAACGATTTACTCCAAAGAACAGGACACCGTTCATGCACCTTGCACCCTACCTCAGTTGCGTCAGGTAATCGGCCTGATAGATGCAGCAGTTGTAGCAATAGCTGTATCAATATCTAACGAATTTACTGTTTCTGATACGGCATTACTAACCAACGCCGCCTGTGAGTGTATCTTGGGCTTAGAAGCAACTGACTCGTTCTCTTTGAGCAAGAGTATGCTAATTCACCGTGTGGGGGAAATCGCTTGGAATCTCCAAGTCTCCAAGAGATGAGATAATTATGAGTTATTGGACTCTCGAAACAAAGGCCGATATCGGAATATGTGCCTTTTCAGATACCTTACCAAACCTATTCAGGGAACTTACAATCGGAATGATGAGTTTACTAATGCCGCCCGAACAAGCGCGAAAACTCAATCAGATACCGCGTAATACCGCTCAGTGGAATTCTGAAATCAATAATTCATTATCCGACTATGAATCGTTACTACTAGTGTGGCTTGAGGAGGTTTTGTACAAACTCGAGGTAGAGGGAAAATTTCTTGTCGATTCACAATTTATGATTCAGCCTAACGGTACAACCCTAACTTGTCAAGCTCAAGTATCATATGTTGATGGTGATTTAGTGAGCAGAGATCTCGAGATTAAAGCGGTAACTTCACATGAATTATTAATCAAAAACCTCAGGTCAGATGAGGTTTTTATTTCCCCTGATACGGCGATTCCCGAAATGTGTGGACCGGCATGGATCGGTAATGTTATTTTTGATATTTAGTGGGAATTCCGAGGATGGACGCTCGTTCATTATGGCCAAATCCACACACTTTCTCCATCCCGCTACCCCACAGCACCCATGGCCCCGAGTAGGGCTGCTCCGTTCCCGGCCTGACCTGATTCCCCAGTTATTCATTTCCTGTTTCCTTCCGGAGACAGTTCATGACACCCGGGTCATGTGGGGGCGAGACATCAACGTCCGCGTGTAGGAACCATAAAGCCGCTCTCGCCGCTCCAAGGCGTTCAGCCCACCGTGAAGACGATTTGTGGTTCAGGGTACGCCTAGCTCCCCACCTATCCCAATGTGCCGTTGAATGATTGGTATTTTAACGGAACGGTGGTTGTGATTACTCTTCATATTTGGATGGACAAGAGGTTTTGATTATCTCAGCCTCAAATACGTAGGCTGTATCTACTAGCCTAAGTTTACCCTTAGCGTAGACAGTACGATTATCATCAAGGCCATTGGATACTGAGGCTTCGACAAAATCGACCAAAATCTCATAGTCGGAACCGTGGAGCAAGAAAGTCATACTCTCGTTGTCGATGCTACCGTCTCTAACTTCTCCTCTGATAGCGAATTCTTCGCCAACATATTCACTCGGTGTTGCCATCACCTCATCCACTGTCCGAGTAGGCTCAGGAGACTGAAGTATAACTGCGCCCAACACGATGAGTGTCAGCAAGCCACCAGTTAAGAGAAGTCTCGTTCGTCTAGTGAACATCAATTATTTCTCCTTATGCATTAGTCCGACAGCATCTTCAATCCTTGATAA
>DUJJ01000044.1:8365-8947 GCA_013329865.1 Candidatus Poseidoniaceae archaeon | reverse complement strand
TTATCACGGTTCTGAAATCAATCTGATTACGTTAAAAATTGGCAAGAATCAGGACATTAGGGCATTCTTCGGTAAATTAATTCAGGGAAATTACCCGGACATTCGGCAAAGTATAACCAAGAGAATTGACAGTAGTAACACACTTCATTTTAGATTATGCGTCGATGCTCTAATCGCAAAACAAATAAAATTCATTGATACTAAACTCAAAACTATCAAGTGTAACGTCAAAATCAAAGTTTATCCTGGGCAGGATATCATCCAAAACCTAGACACATTCATTGCCTCCTGTTGACCTTTTTTACCTAATTACCGGCTGTGGTAATTCACAAGAGATTAAGTAGCCCTAGCGTCAGCAATCTACAGGGACAAAACATGCCACATGTAGTAACAACCGGTTGTGTTGATCACAAATTCCAAGAATGCGTTGCAGTATGCCCTGTCGACGCATTTAGAGAAGCAGAAACATACCTAGTTATTGATCCAGAAGAATGTATTGATTGTGGCGCATGCGTATCTGAGTGCCCAGTAGATGCAATCTTTGCCGACACTGATGTGCCAGATGAAGAAGAGTATTGGATA
>DUJJ01000044.1:0-7934 GCA_013329865.1 Candidatus Poseidoniaceae archaeon | reverse complement strand
TAGATTTTAACAAATTCCGTAGTGGTAGCGAACTTCTAAAGCGAGGCTTCGCAAGAATGCAACAGGGTGGCGTAATCATGGATGTCGTCAACCCAGAACAAGCCGCAGTCGCAGAAGATGCGGGAGCCGTGGCTGTTATGGCCTTAGAAAGGGTGCCAGCAGATATTAGAAAACAAGGTGGTGTTGCTCGCATGAGTCACCCAGATATGATTCAAGGAATACTCGATTGCACATCGATACCGGTAATGGCCAAATCACGTATTGGTCATGAGGGTGAATCTCGAGTACTCGAATCAATGGGTGTTGATATGATTGACGAATCCGAGGTTTTAACGCCAGCAGATCCATACTTCCACATCAACAAGAAAGACTTCGAGATTCCATTCGTATGCGGTGCCACAGAACTATCAGAGGCGGTAAGAAGAATTTACGAAGGAGCAGCAATGATTCGAACTAAAGGCGAAGCAGGAACTGGTAACGTCGTTGCAGCTGTCACACATGCAAGGATAATCGATCAAGAAATAAAACAACTACAAAACCTAGATGCAGACAAACTATCAATTGCGGCTGACTCAATTATCTCCCGATACAACGTATTGGCAAACCAATCGTCCTTGCCAGGAACACATGATGTGACTCCATTCGGCCCAATCGATGACCACATGCACAGCGAAGTGGTGCAAATTCTATCTGAGATTAAGGATATTCAAAGACTGCCAGTTGTGACATTCTCAGCCGGTGGTATTGCGACACCTGCGGATGCATCCCTGATGATGAGGATGGGCATGGACGGAGTGTTCGTTGGCTCTGGTATATTCAAATCTGATGACCCAAAAACCATGGCAGACGCAATAGTTTTGGCGACTGCTCACTATGATGACGGAGCAAAAGTTGCAGAAGCAATGGCAATGACAATGGGCGACCCCATGAGAGGAGACGAATTGGAGACTCTCGAGGTTAGACTAGATCAGCGTGGATGGTGAATGTTACTCCAGCGGAGTTCCAACACCATCCTCTCCTAGAGTCCACTTAAGTGTCTTTACAACACCCTGCAATGCCTTGTGATTTCTGGCTGCTTCTTTCATACCATCCAAGTCACCCTTTTTACGACATTGCTCATACCAGTTCTTCCACTGGATTAATCTGTCTTCAGCACTATCCAGCATAGCTTCAATCTCAGCCCAAGTGCGGCTGTATGAACGATGGGGTTGGACAGGGTCTTTGGACATGGTTACGTCGGCCGCTTCATTAAGACATATTTATTCTGTGTGACTGATTGATGAACTAGAATATCTCTGATCGGTCAAAATGCTATCAGCGGGAATTGATACTCCATCGCCGATAACACAATTAGTCAACCTCGTATTATCTCCGATAGTAACGTTCTCACCAACAACTGATTCAATGACAATACAATTGTCGCCGATTTTGGTATTTGGCATTATAAGACTATTATTGATTTGTGAACTCTTCCCAATCGCCGAATCCGAGCAAATGACTGAGGCTATTACTGGAGATTTGCTAGTCGCATTGCCAATTAGATAGCCTTTGTCAGCGGTATACTTTCCATCCGGAAGCAGGAATGGCAGAGAATTTGTGTTTTTCACTAGGTAATTCTGCGCACTTATCAGCTCAGAGGGTGTCCCGATGTCAAACCAAGCACCATCAAGCTTAATTCCATATATTGGTAACCCTAATTCTAGTAGATGGGGGAATAGTTGGCGACTGAAGTCATATTTCTGCCCTGCAGGTATTAGTTCCATTACTTCTGGCTCAACAATATACAATCCTGCATTGATGATCCGACTAAATGCCGCATCAGCTGTTGGTTTTTCCTGAAATTTAACCACAAAGCCTTCATGTAATTGGCCGTTAAGTGAACCGTTGTGTTCTGGTGACAACCCAACAATCCCAAATTGTGTTGGGTCTTCTACCTCCCACAAGCCCATAGTCACCACGGCACCCGAATTTCGATGAGCATCTTGTAACAATTTCAGATTTGAGGATATAACCGCATCACCTGATGCCACAAAAAATGTCTCGGTCAATTTAGATTGAAGCAATTTCACACTACCTGCTGTGCCCATTGGTGAGTATTCTTGATTCACCGAACATTCAATGGCTAAATCATCATTCCATTGCTTAACCAGTTCTACCAAACTATCACCTTGGTAACCAGTAGTAACAATTATTTCATTCACATCTGCATTGACTAGAGCGTCCTTTACATAGTCAATCACTGGTTTACCCAGTATATTTACCAGAGGCTTGGGTTTATTTTCGGTGAGGGGCAGTAATCTCGTTCCTTGGCCACCGGCCATGATTATCCCAAGCATGGGCACACCCTATCGTCGCCTTGTAGAATTAACGTCAATACGTCGCATATTTTTCTTCTTATCCGACTTCCTAGACTTCCCTTTCTGAGCAAAATCTTCTCGGCTAAGACCGCCAAATGTTATGCTGCCATTAGATAACAACGATTCGGTTAGATTGTTGGCAACGGTTTCTGATTGAGCACCTGTCTGCATCTCTTTAGCAACTGCTGCATTGTGATCGGTTAACCAGGACTTACGTTCCTCTCGAACCGACTTTAATTCATCTCTTGCCTTATTCACGTCAACCATCAACTCATCTATCTTGGCGTGAACATCATTGGCTTTTTCCTTCAATTCAACGAACTCTGCGTGGAATCTATCACCCTCAGATTTCAAAAAGTCTCGGTGAGCAAATGCTTCATCAACTTCGGGTGTCTTCTCGTTCAACCTCTCAACGGCCTGAATCATCTCATTATGTGCTGCATCAGCTTCGGATTTAAGAGTTTTAATTGCTGTATCGATATCACTCATATCTACTTCAACCATCTTGAACTTGGCAACCTCTGGTTCTAGTTCTTCAATTCGCTTGGAGAATTCTTTTATTTTCTTGACCATTTCTTTTTCTTTATTTACGCCTACTGATGTTGTCTCAAATTTCTTTTCCAGTGCGTCCACTTGTTGTTTTAAATCAGCATACTCAGCGGTAGCTGAACGTTTATTATTATGGTCTTTCCGCTTCCCTTTGATTTGTGAAATCAAATCACGCATCTGACTTTGGATTGTATTCCTCTTTTCTTTAAATGACTTAATTTCTGCACGCATAGCCCTAACTTCGGCAACCAGCAACTCTATTTTACTACGATGCTCTTTGTATTGAGCTTGCACTGAGTTTCTCTTTTCTGCGGAAACTTTTGCCTGCGCATTGAAGTTATTTCTGGTCTCGCGCATTTTGCGAACTTTCGTCTCCATTGCATGAAGCCTTTCACGTAGGTCTGCATCAGGTCGTTCGTCACCATCATTCAGTCTATCGCGCATGGACAATGCTATGAGTTCTCCATTTCAAAATTATGCATGGTAGAATAATTCTCAAACTATGATATATGTTAGTAAGGTTGAGGAAATGATGGTTCCAACAATGCCAATCAGATTGAATACCACGGATGACGCGGATCTAATTTTTTCTTTAAAAACAGACCGAATTCTAACATTCATTTGTGAACCAATTAGTAATTCACCGCTAACTTCCTCCAGCCGGACACTTACTGTTGCCTCACCAAATCTTTCGGGCAGTAATGTTTGCCAAGCCACAGTACCGTCGCGCAGTAATGCAGACATAATGGCCAAAACATCTTTATTTCCTGCTTGAGAAAGAGGGACACCTGTGTCTGGCCAAGCCTTTTTTTCACCCGGTTTAAGTAGATAGGTCATAGCTAAGTCGCGCGGTCTAAAATCAGGTGACTGAACTCTGAGTACCACAGTTTTTGCTTGATCAGATAGGTTGTGCATATAGGTGAACAAATTTGCCTTACCATGAACAACATTTTCCATATCCACTTCGAAAATTATGTCATCTTTTACCAACTGTCTTCCAGCCGATAAATCCTCCTCGATTCTGCCAATCATGCGGAAGAAGGCAGGACATTTGCTCTCCAAGTGATCGATTATCACTAACCACTCTTCAATTGTAAACACTTCATGGTTCCTAACATATTCAACTCCTGCTTTGGTAAATATTTCGCTGAATTCAGCGTCAACGGAGGATAGATCGAGACCTTGTGAGTGCTTGTAAAGAGTCATCATCATCTTTTCGCGGGCGAACCTTGGGTCTATTCCACGCTTGACATTTGATTCCACTTCAACGACAAAGGCTTCATATTCTGATTTTAGTAAAGGATCGAGTTGAGATTTGACCATATCTGAGAATACCATATCCAAAGTAGATGGATGAATTGGAGAATTGTATGCATTTAATAGCCCTGTCCGTTCAGCCATGTTAAAACTAGATGATCGCGTCGCAATATGTTGACCCATTGATAGAACCGTCAAGGAAAACGAAAGTGCTAGAAGGTATTTTCCCATGTTGGTTTGGATGCCATAGAAGGCTATTGCAGACAGTGAGAAGATTGCTAACAATGCACACATTAGTGAAAAGAAATGCTTGGTCACGGAACGTTTGATTGAATCCTTGAGCGGTTCATAGCCGTGTAGTGATTTTATTGACAAATGCTTTGATTGTGCTGATTTGACTTGCTCTTCGAACGATTTTATGGTTAGATTTACTCTGTGACGGTGGAGCGCTAGAGATAATATGTAACCAAGAAGTATAACAAATACGAGAACAACTAAGATACTGGAAAAGCTCTGGCCAATGGTTGGCTCAATGAAATCAACCCACCAACCCGGCGAATTACTCGAATAAGCCCAAGCACCAAAGTATGCTAGAACGGCAAATCCGGGTAAGAATAGTAGTAATCTTATACCAAAGGAGATAAGTTGCCTGTCAAAAGCATAAAGAAATGACTCATTATTCCATCTTCCGATTTGTTTAATCGATTTTGAACCAATAGTTCTTACCGTTTCAGATATTGATTTTCCCTCATCATTGAGGACCTCCGACGAATCGTTGACACTAGATTTCACTGGCTTGCTAGTATCAGACTTTTGGGCCTCATCAGGGTCTGCCATACCATTTCCAGTATGACAATACTCTAAAGTGTTAAGTTCCAAAATTACTCTTTAGGTGAAATAAGTATCTTTTCTGCCAGACTCGATGATATCAGTAACTTTTTTCCGTCAACATCAAACTCTTCCCCGCTTAGTCGGCGTATTTCTGACTCCGTTTGAATACCTAGTTCATTTAATTGTCCGATTAGGTTTTGACTTGCAACTATGATTTTTACCGTTGAAGGGACACCCTCGTCTAGTTTTTCCAGAGAGATTAGCACATTGCCGTCATCGGATACTTTATCCTCAACATCCTGCGACATATCAGGGATTTTTACTCCATGGATATCGACTGATGGGTTGTTGAAATACACTGTGAGTGCTGCCTCTAAATCATCATCAATTGCGTGTTCTAATCGGCACGCAGTTACATGCTGGTTGCCAGCAAATGGCAAGTGCTCAAGCAGCATTTCTGCAAGACGATAACGTCGTTTCATCTTCCTGCCGTGAACCAGGCCCTTTTCCGTCAGCATCGAACCCTTGTAAGGAATGTACTCAAGATAACCCTTGGCCGCAAGCCTCTGAACCATTTCGGTGGTTGATGCAGGGGTGACTCTCAACGCCTCAGCGAGATCACCAGTACGAACCTTGGCCTCAGGATTTTTTTCGTAAAACTCGTACAAGGTTTTGAAATACATCTCTTCGAATTCTTTGATTGGGTCGGACATAAAATCTCCTCGGTTAGACCTAGACATTTCAGTTTGTTAAATAATTGTATGTCCTAAATTCCGGCTGAATTAAAGACACTTTTACACGCAGGACACCTAACGGAACCTTTGTAGGAATTTGGGATGCGCAAACTCTGGGAGCAATCGGGACAAGAAATTTCAATTTTACCATCATTAGGTTCCATGATGTCCTCTTCGTCATCTGGTGCTTCTGATGCTTCTGGTTCTTGGCCTACATCAAAACTCTGGGCGCAGTCTGGACACCTAACCGAACCTTCATAATTTTCTGGCACGCGTAACTGCCGCGAACAAATTGGGCATGCAATCTCAATTTTTACATCTGATAATTGCAATTGTTTGGATTTTGAAACCTTGATGGATTCCCGCTTTTTCTTTGGTTGATCTGTATTATTACGAATCCTTAACACGAGTATAATCAGCGATGCAATGGCAAAACCTCCGAGGATACCAGACCACGGAACGGCAAATTCATCTTGCTGCTCAGAAGTTGTAATCGATGACACAAATGTTTTGTCGATTAGTATTGATTCGGTGCCATAGTCCCACTTACAGTTTAATTTGACTTCATCCCCTGTAGGCCAAACAAAGTCGAACGCGATTGTCTCACTCCCACCAGAAACAAGTTGCTTAGTAGGCGATTCAGCTAATTTGTAGCCGTCCTTATCGTAGAGGATTATTGTCCCTGTGGCACCGGTTATCGGCCCGTCATTTTGCAGCACAACTGACACGCTAGCAGTTTGTCCATTGACCGGTCTATTTGGAGTAGAAAGGGAGTTGAAAGCAATCGTATATTCGGGCCTTTCTTGCGGAATGGATTTTGTGAAGGAGGAAAAGGAGGATTCTGCGGTCCAATTGACCTCATCAGCCCTGATGATTACATAATCTGCAATTATGTGACCAAAATTTATTTCACCACTAGTTGAACCAGCCGCTAATTCCATGTTTACATCATAGGAAAATTGGTCGTCACTATTACTACCGTAGCCTAATTTGAGGTTAATCTCCCGATTTATGCCTGTTGATAAATTAACCAACCATGAAGCAGTTACACCCTCTTCAACTGTCCACCCGACATTGTAAATTGACAACTCATAGTTTTGTCTTGGCGCCACCGGTAAGGAAACTTGACCTGAAATATCTCCTGCTATCTCTCCGTCTGTGGTGTATAGAGACCAGTTAAAATTCTCTGTAACAGAATTTGACAGTGACACTGTTACTGTTATTTCACCCGCTTCATCAGAGCCTAATTGAATGGGAGTGCCAATAAAATCTCCAGATGAAGAAGCCATTCTGAGACTTACACTACCTGTTTTGGTGCCAGTATTACGCACCAACAGAGAAAATGTCGAGTCATCTCCAACATGCCAAGGCCCATCTGTGCTAATAGGAGTCGAGCCGCCAGCATACTCAAACAAGGCAGATTCTACAGAAAACTCTTCGCTCACTGTATATGTTGAGGACGGATCGAATCTTTGCCCTTCGACTAAACAAACCAAGTAACCTGGCCTGACGGTGATGGTAAATTGGTTAACTGAACTCGTAAGAGGTGCTAGTTCTATTGTCGAATTGAACACCTCTTCGTTATTGAATGCACATGATACAAAGCCAGTAAAACTGACGCTACCATTATTGAAAGTGGTTAGTGATATTGTCAATGAATCGCCAGATTCTAAACTTTGGTTATCGTATGAAATCATGGCATTCAAAATTGGAAGAGGTGGTGGTCCAACGGATACAGTAATATTACGATAGTTATCAATTTCCGATGTATCAACTGTCCCATTTAGACTGATTGAGGCATTGAAACTACCTTCAAGAGCCTGAATTGTTGAATTAAAATAGATAATTGAGGTACTCATACCACCAATTGTGATTGGATTAGTAGCCAAAAACTCAGCAGCATTACCGTTGTTTAGAGTTACATTTACTTGCCCATTCCACGGGTAATCGCCACTATTGATTATGGGAATTTGTAGCTGGACAAAATCTCCGTCACTTATTGTAGAATTTCCAGTTGATTGTGTGTTAGAGTCGATTGATTCAACAATAATTGATGACGCGCTAGCAATGGAGACGTTTAGGGGCTTCAATCGGTGAACAGTCCGCTGAAAACTGATTAAATTATTTCCAGATTCAATCCCCACATCCCCAGTCAAACTGACACTGATTGTGGTGTAGCCATAATTCAATTCGGATAGATTGGTAA
>DUJJ01000074.1 GCA_013329865.1 Candidatus Poseidoniaceae archaeon | reverse complement strand
CGTGTTAGCAACACCCATGAGTTGATTATGACTATAGGAGGCGTTGCAAATTACCAATTCGATGACTACCTGTTGGTTGATGGAGAGGAAATCACCATAATATTCCAAGCAAGAAGTTAGGGAACAAATATTCCTTCAAACAATGCATCGTTCGCATCTTGTTCGGTTTGCTTCATTTTTACTACTGTGATATCAATCCTGTCGGTAGAGGTGTAGGCTCGCTTAACCTCATGGAGTAAACTTCTCTGAGCTTCCTCCATATTTTCTCCATACAGTATTGTCATGTGGTGATATTTTTGATCATTGACAACCGCAATGTATTCCACATACCATTCCTTCAATTGTCCATCGTCTTCCCAAGCGACATCGTCCCATGACTCCTCCATGATAGACACTTATCGTGGTAGGTTATCAACTATTTCCTTTGATGTTCACAGTTTTTACCGGCTTAAGGATAATTCATGTCGCTTTTCGGCTTTTTTCTGCACTTATCCTCTCAAATATTACCCAAATAATGCCAATTGATATTATTGAGAAAAACACTATTGGCAGAATATTGACGTCGGACTGTAACTCGACATCTCTAAAGGCAAATTCTACAACACCAAGTGTTGCGGCGGTATTTGGATTTTCTAACAGGCTTGATTCCGTGGCCTCGTGAATCAATATAATACTGAATTTTCCATCGTGAGAGAAATCAACGGTAAAATCATCAGCACAAATATTTGCCGTAGCACGAGAAAATCCGGTATTATTGATAGTATTATTACCAATTTCACAAGTTGCCGTAGCAACAACTACCCTGTCTCTGGTCGCCTCTCCCGGATTTATGTATCCTTCAGGAACAGGCACATCATGAGCCATTAGCATGAATGTAAGTTGTGTATTATAATCAACGTCAATCAATGATAAATTAGCGACTGTAGTGGTGTAGTTATTGTCCGACTTGTTCACTGTAAAGGAAAGGTAACTGGTATGCTGTCGATTGGTTTCCTCCTTTAATATATCTTTTTGAACATCTGGCCATGAGTCTGGTCCTACTCTTAGTAATCCACTCTCAACAACGAAAGTCGGCGTTGCACCAAGTTGCGGATTAATCATTCGCATGCGCTCTATACGTTGCATTGCTGCCTCAGGCTGAAACGCATCCTCCCCATCTGTTGGGTGATAAGTTACGATAGTGATTCTTGAGCCATGGGCGTCGGCAACTTGCTGTAGGTAAGGATCTATATCTGCACAACTAACACACCATGTTGCACTTATTTCCTCAACGAGAATTGTCCTGCCACCCTCAATCGTTATGTCACCCTGCCAATCCTCTGAGTAGTCTCGTATCTCAGCGTAAGATGCTGGTATGAACAGCAGGAGGATGGTAACAACAAGAAATGTATGACACATGGTGGAAAGATGCACCACTTTGGTATCCATGTCCTTCACTGTATTTACCGAAAACCTCCACCTCTTTGATTATATGGCTGTGAGAGGCTAACTTCATGTGTCTGATTATTGACCGTGGTTGTGGGGGGCAAGCAATGGCAGACCACTGGATTGAAAATCACAAACGAGATTCATGGCGCCGGCAAGCCAAGTCGAGCGGATATAGAGCTCG
This sequence comes from Candidatus Poseidoniaceae archaeon, assembly GCA_013329865.1. GTDB lineage: Archaea > Thermoplasmatota > Poseidoniia > Poseidoniales > Poseidoniaceae > MGIIa-L1 > MGIIa-L1 sp8725u. The sequence continues at coordinate 2,205 of DUJJ01000074.1, read as the reverse complement.
TTCGGCGTTCAAACTCCTTCAAATCCAAGAAAAATTCAAATTAATTCGGGAGGATGACGTCGTCCTTGATGTAGGTTGTCATCCAGGCGGTTGGTCGCAAGTTGCAGTTGAATTAGTTGGCGACGGGGGTAAGGTAATTGGCGTAGACTTGGAGCCTTGCCAGCCTGTTGAAGGTGCATTGTTACTGGTCGGGGACATAACTGAATCTTCAACTCAGGAAAGAATATGTAGCGAACTTGATGGTCGAGACATCAATAATATTGTGTCAGACATATCCCCAGATATTACCGGAAATTGGGATATTGATCAAGCAGTTGCTATGACACTAGTCGCCGATGTGCTAGATTTTTCCTTAGACCTACTCTGCAAAGGAGGTTCATTCATCACCAAAATATTTCAAGGTGTAGGCGTGGAAGAACTGATTGTTGCAGTGAAGCCTTATTTCTCTGACGTTAGAAGGTTTTCACCTATGGCCTCAAGGAATTCATCATCAGAGGTATATTTGGTGTGTCGAAATTTTATGCCCTGGATTAAGCGAGAGTCCACTATTAGACAGACATATGAGACTTTATTGGACGTCAAATTAAATCCTGATGAAGAGGTTGTTGAACAAGAGGTTTACACCTCATTCAAACTACGGAAGAAAAAGTGATTAACTTTTATTTACATAAAAGCCGATTTTCGAATCATGGCAAATAAACCGGTTCGCAGACGTGGGATACTCAGAGGCAGTCCACAAAGATTGCAAGTAAAAGACCTCAAACCAAATAGACCAATTAATCGACTAGATTTAATCGTTCTCAGAGTTTATCCGAGGCGACTGATTTATTCTGAGACTTATACTGGTCCAGTTGCTGCTGCGTGTGGCAGGGATGAAACCGGGCTTGTTGGCATAATTTTGTGGAATGAGCAGATAGACCAGATAAGAATAGGCGACATTATCAGATTTGAATCAGGTTGGTGTCAAATGAGGGACGGAGAGTTGGTAGTCAGCACTGGTCTTCATGGTAAACTTCGGATAATCGACCGATGAATTGCAAAATTGCTATAAAAAGGGCAATGTTTTTTCACGCAAGCATAAAGAAGGGAAGGTCGTGGGCAGGTTGTCCCTGAGGCGTAATTATGAGTGAGAAAGCGACAAATTGCACCGCATCTGGAATTCCATTAGTAGAGGCAGGTTCCACCTCCTTTCCTTGTCCGGGATGCGAACACGTATCGATTGGAAGAAGTCCACGCTGTAGAAACCAAGGCGTAATCTACAACTGCTCAGAATGTGATTATGTAGGGCCCTGAGGTGTAAGTATGGGTATGGTAGCGATGACTTACAAATTAAACCCGGATTCAGATGTCGAAAATATTGACCCAGAAGACATTGCAACATATGTTAGAGAGTTGGCCAATGAAGTATATGATGTTCAATCAGTAGAAGTTAAACCATTAGCATTCGGTCTAAAGTTCGTCCAAGTTCATGTGGTAATGAACGACGGACCAGGATTGACTGATGAGTTTGAATCACTCATGTCAGCAAAAGAAGGCGTCGGTGAGATTGAAGTTCTCTCCATGGGATTGCTGTAATCATAATTGATTTAGCGGGCACTGCATGAATTCTCTGAGTAGAGTGGTTGCGTAACTACCCGAAGAAAGTGAGAATCTGAATCTGAGACACGCTCCTTCTGGATGCCATCGGCTATTCTCACTTGGCCCCATATTCCATCGCTCACCAAGGGATTCAGCCATAGCAATTGGCACTGTGTCAATGTATAAGTCAGTGAAGTTAGAAACCAAGGCTCTTCTGGTCCCTTTGGATGATAGACGAGGAATTTCCTCAACTCTCCAGTCAATTTCTGCCAATCCACTATCATTTATGGCTGATAGTTCGATGTCCCTTGACTTTCCACCGGCTACATAGATCTCGCTACCAGGTAATGGACCAGTTGTGACCAGTCTGCCGAGTTGACAGTTTCTAGTAATCCTCGGTAGATTTCGTGATTCTGCTATCACACAACTACTGGCATTCAATTGCCCTTTTTCATCAATCCTACCGACAAGGTCTCCTTCAATCGGTATAGAAATTGGTAATCCTGATGCGAGTCTGCGATTAAGTGATTGATTGAAAATAATTGATTGTGCAGCATGGATAGTCATTAGTTGCAAATTATTTGGTAATTTTTTGAATGCTCCGACAAAATCATCATGATTATTCAG
>DUJJ01000012.1:628-2611 GCA_013329865.1 Candidatus Poseidoniaceae archaeon | reverse complement strand
TTAAAATCGATAATGTGTTCACTATGCAAGTTGGGATTAACAAGAAATTACCGATATGGTATCACCCAATATACACTAACGGCATTCATCCAGCGGCAAGGTTTCCCAGAGAGCGTTATATGTCCCTTATCAGTCGGCTGAGTAACTCATCATTATCTGAGAAATTCGTATTTAACGAGCCAGGTAAAGCTACTCGTGAACAGTTAATCATCGCGCATGACCAAAGATATGTTGACGATTTCCTAGCCGGTAGACTGACTGAAAAAGAAACTAAAAGAATTGGATTGACTCCTTGGACCGAGGACATTATTCCTCGAACACTACATCTTATGGGCGGCGCAATTGCTGCGCTTGATCACGTCATTGAGTATTCTGGTATTGCCGGTAATATGGCGGGCGGTACTCACCATGCACACTATGATTTTGGCTCTGGTTACTGCATATTCAACGATCTTGCGGTATGTGCACTCAAGGCAATTGAAGAACATAATTTTCAACGGGTAGTAATTTTAGATTTTGATGTTCATCAGGGAGATGGAACCGCAACCATCCTACAGAACGTTGAGCGTGCATTGACTATATCCTTGCACTGTCAAACAAACTTCCCGTTTCGCAAAGCGGTTAGCGATTACGATATTGTATTGCCTGCTGGTGCAGAAGATCAGGAGTATTTGGAAAAAGTTGCCCATTGCATCAACATTGCGAAGCAGTTCAACCCGGACCTAATCTTGTATCAGGCTGGCGTGGATGGATTGTCGACAGATTCGTTGGGTAAGTTAGATGTCACTCGAGATGGTATGGATAAGCGGAATAAAATGGTATTTGACATGGTAGTTAATCACGCAATACCAACCGTTGTTTTCATGGGAGGTGGTTATTCAAAACCAATTTCTCATACCATCGATGCCTTTTGTGACCTATTTACCGCAGCCGCTGATGCAAATATCAGGTTCACAAGTGTCCTAGATGAGTAAATCCACAGATTCAATACACAAACGGAGTTGGAATTAATATGGGCAGTTTAGAAACCTTGAGTTGGCTCAACCGCTTTTTGGATGAGACTCCGGGTGACCGTGAAATTGGTGGCGAGCCCAGGCAGGTTCCCGGTGTGTGTTGGTCCAGAGTCACGCCAACCGTTCCACCACAGCCTAGCTTGAGATTGTGGTCTGATGAGATGGCAGAGAAACTCGGTATTGCACGGCCGAATGGGGTAACTCTCGGCGGTGGTGCTTTGGTAGAAGGCATGCAACCGTATGCTCAACGCTATGGTGGCCATCAATTCGGTAATTGGGCTCATCAGTTGGGTGATGGCAGAGCGATTACATTGGGTGAGGTTGAACTAGCCGAAGAGGTTCTCGAATTACAGTTGAAGGGAGCTGGTAAAACGCCTTATTCAAGATTTGCCGATGGCAAGGCTGTCCTGCGTTCATCGATTAGGGAATTTTTGTGTAGTGAAGCAATGTTCCATCTTGGAGTACCAACTACTCGCGCGCTTTCTTTGGTAACAACTGGAGAAATGGTGGTTCGAGATATGCTATATGACGGTAATCCGGCACCGGAGATTGGTGCTGTTGTTTGTCGTGTCGCACCGAGTTTCATTCGCTTTGGAAGTTTTCAGATTCACACCGCTGATGGAAATCATGAGACACTTATGAAATTACTGAACCACACAATTACCAACCATTTCCCTGACCACAGAGTAGACAATGATGAAGGTATAATTACTTGGCTGAAGGAAGTGGCTGAAACTACTGCTGAGATGATCGCACACTGGATGCGTGTCGGATTTGTCCACGGCGTTATGAATACCGACAACATGTCCATTCATGGTCTAACAATTGATTACGGCCCATACGGATGGTTAGAAAACTACGACCCAAATTGGACGCCAAACACTACCGATACTTCTACTCGAAGATATCGTTATGGGCAGCAGGCACAGATTGGCGCATGGAATATTGCTAGACTAGCCGAATCAGTGGC
>DUJJ01000012.1:0-239 GCA_013329865.1 Candidatus Poseidoniaceae archaeon | reverse complement strand
GAGTTTCAAAATTCGATGTGGGGTCAAAAATTAGGCATTGATGATTTCCAGGAGTCTGATGAAGCACTCGTCATCGAACTTGATGGCTTGTTACAAAAAGTCGAAACTGATATGACCCTTTTCTTCCGATTATTATCAAACATTGAAGCCCCAGAAATTGGATTGCTTGAGTATTCCTTCTACGACAAGAATACAATTCCGACAGATGAATGGAATTCATGGTTGGAAAAGTGGTGGAC
>DUJJ01000170.1:3446-4138 GCA_013329865.1 Candidatus Poseidoniaceae archaeon | reverse complement strand
GACTAGATTCGCCTGCGTAATTTCTCCATCAAATCATCAGCGGTTGATAGATGTGCCAAACACTGGTCAACGTTTCCTGCGGCAACCTCATCACGGGCCTTTGCTACTGATGCCTCGCAATTGGCCCGCTCTTTATCGTCGCTTTTGACCATCGCCGCCTCAAGTTGATTTCGGAGAATTTTCCACTCTTCGGTTACAAAATCCAATAATTCTGTGACCTCATCTAGTTCTTTGCCAGTTTTGTCGAGTTCACTTGTCAAGCGAGACAGTAGGGTTGCGGCGTGTGTCCATTGCTTGTCGTCAGCCGCTTTGGTGATTGCGGACAGTTTTGCTTCCCACACTTCTCTGTCCTGTCGGTTTTCAAACTGTTTTACTAGTTTCTTCTTTTGACGTAAGGCCCTCCTAGTCTCATCCATAGCCTCCCGTTCAGCTTTAATTGTTCTCACAACGCCGTCAGCTAAACCAACTGCCTGGCTAGCGTTGCCTGATTCCAGAGCGGCTGTTGCGTGGTTTATTCGGGTATTGAGTTCAGAAACGTCTAGTCCATCGGCTTGCTGTAATTGCCTTTCAGCCTCCTTGATTGCCTCTGCTGCCCTATTCAATGCGTCGTCGCCAGCCGCAAGTTGTGCAGGAATTGTGAATGCATATTCAAAGGCCTTTTTTGGTGCCTCGTTGGCTAACTTATTTTTGGC
>DUJJ01000170.1:0-3054 GCA_013329865.1 Candidatus Poseidoniaceae archaeon | reverse complement strand
GCCTCGGTTATGGCTTGCTCAGCTTTCTGCCACCATTCAATAACCTCCACAGCTCGCTTTTTTGCTTGCCTAAACAGCATCTCGCCTTCTCTGAGAGAACCAAGCTCGATTTCTCTAAGACCCATGTCGTATGATTTTCTGGCCCTTTTTGCATTAGGAGCAATCGCTTCTGCCGCTGCTACTGAATTCATTGCATCTTGCTTGACGATTTGCACATCCCCCGCCAATGACAGTGCTCGCTCAATATCTTCTTCAGCATCATTGAGCAGTCGCATACCTAATTCTGGGTCTACGTGGCCTTCTTCTCGAGCGGTTATTACCAAACTGGATGCCTGATCAACCGCAGCATTTTCACTTTTAAGCAGTAGGATTCTGCTTTCCAATTTGTCGAGACGCTGCCTGAATTTCTTCCGCAGATCTTTTTGTTCATCTCCAACAACCCAAATGTAACCAGTCACGCTACCCCCGGTGAGTAATACTATGACACATGCTATCCATTCGACAGAATATGGTGTTGGAATGTTACCAACGAAAATTGAGAATGCTGCTATGCAGCCGACTCCAGTCATGAGCGCCTTAAATCGCTGGACATCCAAACCACCGACTAGTACAATCCTCGAGTAATAAAAGCAGGAGGCTCCAGCAATAATCACCATAGTCGGTCCAAGCAAATTTGTTAGGGTAAATCCGTTGATTTCTCTTACCGCAATAATCAATAAAATCGGCCATGAAATTGTTGCACAGGCGCCAATTCTGGTTCTCGAACTTGGGTTTGTTAAACCAATATCTTGGACTAACAGGCCCCATATCAGCACTATAATCGGCATTCCCAGACCGTTTAACAGACCGGCTTCTCCTTTCGCAGCAGCTGCTAAATTGGGCCATACTAACCATATCGCACCCAGCAGAATAATCACCGAAGATGCCCCGACCAATCTTTCCAGCCTGGCCTTTCGTTGCTTGATTGCTGCTTGGATAGCGCTTTCGACATCAGCCCACGCATCCATGAACAGCCACAATCGGCCTCAAACATATACTATCCCCATCATTTCATCATCACGGATTTAATCTATGTGAGAAAAGACAATGTTCATGAGATTGTTGTTACCGTTTCACGGGGAGGGGCGGCTATGGGCGGACTAATTACCATGGATGATTTAACCAATGAGGAAATTATTGCGATTTTGGATGACGCAGAAAGGTTACTTCCCGTAGCAAAAGGCGAACTATACCTGCCTCTGCTGCAGGGCAGAATTCTTGGAAATTTATTCTTTGAACCGAGCACCAGGACACGGATGTCATTCGAGACTGCAATGAAACGTTTGGGTGGCGATGTAGTCAACCTTGGCGATGTTAAAACCTCATCAGTCGTCAAGGGTGAGACATTGTTTGACACTATTCAGATGGTGGATGGCTATACCGATATAATTGCTATGCGCCATCCCCGACAGGGTGCAGCACAGTATGCACAGGATTCGGCGCGCGTCCCAATCTTAAACGGTGGCGATGGAGCGGGCCACCATCCAACACAAACCATGCTAGATTTGTTCACCATTAGACAAGCCCACGGTAAATTAGACGGTCTAAAGGTCGTCCTCGCTGGTGATTTGAGGTATGGTAGAACTGTTCACTCGTTGTCACATGCGCTAACTAGATTCGATTGTGAACTGGTCTTCGCCAGCCCAGAACTACTGCGGATGCCCAGGGATATTGTCGCAGATTTATCAGCACACGGGGCAAAAATAACCGAAACCGAAGACCTTTACTCAATGATGAACGATGCTGATGTTATTTACATGACTAGGATCCAAAAAGAGAGATTTTCAGATGAAGACGAGTATGCTAAGGTTGCTGGTGCATACAAACTTCACTCCAATGATCTGAATGATGTGAAAGCCGATATGATAATTATGCATCCGCTTCCGAGAGTTGACGAAATCCACCCATCAGTTGACGCAACACGACATGCTAGATACTTCGAGCAAGCGTTCAATGGAGTAGTTGCTAGAATGGCACTACTGTGTAAATTACTAGGCGTCTCTGTGCCTAAAAATGTCGAGAAAGAAGGGAGTGCATTATGATGTCAAACGAACATAGCATGAGGAGAGTAACCGCAATTAGGAATGGAACAGTGATTGATCACATACCGCAAGGTCATGCATTAACAGTGCTTGAGATGCTAGGAATCAACGATAAGACCTCAGTACCGGTGTCACTAGTGATGAACGTGCCGTCAAAAAAGATGGGCTCAAAGGATATCATCAAAGTCGAGGATAGAGAGCTTACGCAAGGCGAATTAGACCGACTGGCATTGGTTGCACCAGATGCTCACGTGGCCATTATACGAGCTTACACCGTTGCTGAGAAAATGACAATCAATCTCGGTGAGGAAGTAGTTAATGTGGTAAGATGCACTATGTCGAACTGCATTACATCCAATCCGCGTGAGCCGTTGCCGCACAGGTTGAAAGTCATCTCAAGATTTCCATTACAGTTACGTTGTCACTATTGTGGTAGAACGCAAAATTTGGTTGAATTAGTCAAGAACGTCATATAAATCATCTGACAAACGAACCAAGGCTGCCGAATCGACTTATCGATGAGTGTTTGGGGGTAAACCTTAGATTAACAACGGCATAACCCGAAAATATGCCAGAGTTTTCCAAAGTTGGTATTGATTCCAAGCGAACTACTGCGGCAAGTGTTGCGATTGTCGGTTTAGTGGTATATCTTGCGCTTATCCATCTTAAGTCAATATTAATGCCATTAGCAATTGCAGTGTTGCTTTACTTCATAATCAAACCGCCAGAACAATACATCTACCGCAAAGTTGGTAATCGGTTATTTTCCTATGCTACGGTAATCCTGACATTCATCATTGCCATGTATTTCATTTCGATTTTTCTCTACGACAATTTATCACAATTCATTGACGAAGTGCCCGAGATAACCGCAGCATTCGAGGAAAAGCGAGCCAAGTATGCTGATTCAAACCTATATGGACTTGAGGCTATATTCTCTGATGCTGATTTGATAGCTGGGATTGCCTCACCC
>DUJJ01000128.1:3915-4053 GCA_013329865.1 Candidatus Poseidoniaceae archaeon | reverse complement strand
AACAATCTTCAACTCGACATCAAGCGTAGCGCTTTGACCATTGAGCACATCCATACCGGTATTGGTAATTGTGACGTTTAATTCTCTCGAACCCTCGCCAACATAGCCAATGTAGCGGTCTACTGGTGAAATCTCTAT
>DUJJ01000128.1:0-3558 GCA_013329865.1 Candidatus Poseidoniaceae archaeon | reverse complement strand
GAAACTGACAAGTCTTTGTTGTCCATCTCAATCACTGTGATGGTATCGTATTGGCCGTCCCAGCCGAAATTATCTCTCCAGCCACCAAATCGCCAGTTCTTGTGAGCTACAACAATATCCGGTGCTGAATTGGCGCCACCAGCTAATTGTCCAACCTCTGCTGTGTGCGGCCTGCGGCCAGCAGCATATGATAGCGGGCTCAAATGTCCGCCACTGCCATCAGATAAGGTGACCTGAATTGAGGTAGGGTAGTTAAGGAAGAAATTGGACGATGTTCCACCAGCTGAGTCAGTTGAATTCTGCTGATAAGCGATTGTTGGGTTGATGAAATCGGGTTCGGAATCGCCATTCAGGTCCGCAATAGTGATACTCCATGAAATGTAAGGTCCGAAATAGGCTGTTTGTGGACTTGACCAACTTCCAGACGAACTCGAAGTAACGTAAGTTACGTTGACAACGTTCTCATCATTTAGCGCCAAAACATCAGCCACACCATCGCCGTCGATGTCGGCAACATCGAGATCTTGCGATGTTACAGTTGCCATGTTTATAACGTGCTCAGAGGTGCTGGTCGGCGTTGTTGAGAAAGTATAGGTAAGCGGGAATGAGTTGGTTTGACAGTTGAACTCAACGATTGACACGTTATCATCATGACCTGGGTTGGTGACTTGGCCTGTCGCATAGTCCAGACCTTCACTTCGCAGTAGCCACATATCGTTATCAAAACAGGTTCCGCCACCCCCAAATCCACCGCCGACTTGTGATTCGCCCCAGTCACCAGCAGCAAAAGCCCGGTAGGTGTTCTGTTGAGACGGTCCTAGGTTGGTGATGATACCTTGAGTATTGGATGAAATAGGGCCGATGTAGGTAACTACTCTTTGGGTAGTGATATCTGCTTGAAGGTCCAAAATCATCACGTCGTCATTGCCATCCTGGTTTAAGTCAGATACTTCTAGGTCCCAAGCCCAGAAGTGGGTGAATCGAGCACCAATCGACCATGTCTTCTCATTACAACCACCGTTTTCGATGATTGTTACGTTACCTGGCTCTCCAGCCGGTGAGCCATCATCGTTGGTCTTGAATGGGTTGTTTCGCTGGAAAATTACTATGTCGATTGCGCTATCCCCAGTAAATTCACCTACTTCGATAAATTGCACATTGGAAAACTCGTCCCAATCTGCATCCCTGTCTTGGTTAGCGGATACCCAAATATCTTGACGCTCAGAAAAATCCCCACTGCCGTCATTCCACAGCACGGTGATGGTGTGTGTTCCATCGGTTGCGACCGCAATATCATTGTGACCATCACAGTTGAAATCCCCGATAGCAACATCATGGGGGTCACGATTTGTAGTGTATGTTCTTGCTTGAGAAGCACTTGCTGTTGTTGCTAATGCTGCGGTAGTGGAAAGTACCATCAACATACAAAGTAAGATGCTTCTTGCGCGGGCCTTGAAGAGATTGTCTTGGGAAAACATCATCATCACTTGTTAACCCACACATACTACCACTTTAATTGCTTTGGAATTTTGTCCCAAAACCAACTTGCGACATGCGTAACAGTAGAGCGAAATAGAGAAATAACAATCCGGAGAATTGTTATCAAACTTTACCGGCTAACCAACGCGGTGATGGCCCCCATCCGATGGCATCTCCCCCATGGACTTTGACCAATTTCCCGGCCGAGAATAAGGATTCTAACCAGACTTCAAGCGTGGTTCCCTCACGATTGCCAAGTTTTTTACTCGCAATCTCTTCAATATCACTAGTCTTCAGGGCTGTAAAACCGTAGTCACGAACCACTATATTCATCAATTCACGGAGCCATGCTTCAGCCATTGGATCAATACTCATAGTCCCCTGCACCGGTAACGGTTCGTCGAGTTCACTGAAAATCTCCATCAGTTCTATTGGGTCTGGTTTAGTTAAATTATCAAGTCCCAAGGCCCGCAATTCGCTGTCTAAGTCCAATTCTCCAATCGGTCTTCTGACTATTGGAATCCGAGAAGGGTCCGGTTCTGGGCCCATATCTAACGGTTTGTCACCAATTGGTTGGTCATCAATTTCAATGTCAACATTAGCCTTCGTATTGGTAGTTATTCCTGATGTGTTTGTCGCTTTTACTTCTTGACCTATAGGCATCATCCAGCCGACACCCTCTAGCCCAAGTTCGGCAATTTTGTTGCGCACCCAATCCGCGTCACCACGTAGCAGGACCTCAGTATCACTTTCATCTGAGCGAAAACGATACTGAACAAATCCCTTTAGTTCCGCCATGTGAAATCCTCAAACTAACTTGTCTTCAAGGTGACGCTCTACTTCGCCAACTGACGCAATACAGTATGTAGTATTCCCCCGTTACGGTAATACTCCACTTCAACAGGGGTATCAAGACGGACCTGAGCCTCGAATTCAACCACTGTGCCATCTGCCTTGACGGCCTTGACGGCCAACATTTGCAAGGGCTCAACATCATCAGTAATTGGGATCGTGTAGGTTTCGTTCCCGGTAAGGCCAAGCGATGCATGGGACTCACCCGGTTTGAAGGTCAGAGGCAAAACACCCATTCCGACTAGATTGGAACGATGAATCCGCTCGAAAGATGTGGCAATCACAGCTCTGACACCGAGTAGATAAGTCCCTTTTGCCGCCCAGTCGCGTGAGGAACCGGTACCATACTGTGAACCGGCTAAGACTACTTTTGGTCCATCGTATGCATTAGCTGCATCATATACTGACACCACTTCGCCAGATTGAGGGTGTTTGGCGTATCCACCTTCAGTCCCCGGCGCCATTTGATTTCTGATCCTGACATTGGCAAATGTGCCTCGCATCATGATTTCATGGTTCCCACGGCGGCTACCGAAGGAATTGAAATCGCGTTGTTCGACCCCACGCTCGACCAACCACTGACCTGCAGGGCCGGTTTTTGGGAAAGAACCGGCGGGTGAGATATGATCGGTGGTTATCGAGTCGCCTAGTTTGAGCAGGACCTTGGCTTCTTCAATGGATGATATTGGCTCGGGTTGGGAACTCAAACCAGAGAAGAATGAGGGCAATCTGATGTAAGTCGAGTTTTCTTCCCACTGATAAAGGGGGCTAGTTTCTGCAGGGATTGAGTCCCAGCGTGGTTCATTCATCGCGTCTGCATAGCGCTGCCTGAACATATCTGGGGTTATTGCTGATAATGCGTGGGCTAATTCTTCATCACTAGGCCACACATCAGACAACATAACTGGCTCTCCCTCACTTGAGTAGCCCAACGGCTCGGTGTGCAAATTCACTTCCAAATTGCCGGCGATAGCATAGGCTACCACCAACGGAGGACTAGCAAGGTATGATGCTTTGACTTTGCTGTGAACCCTGCCTTCGAAGTTTCGATTACCCGAAATTACCGAACCAACTATCAAATTAGATTGTTCTACAGCATCATCAATTTCTGTTGCCAGTGGGCCTGAGTTTCCGATGCAGGTCGTGCAACCGTAGCCAACAACATTGAAACCCATCTCATTCAAGTCCTCTTGCAGTCCGGTAGCCTCATAATATTCAGTGACCACT
>DUJJ01000156.1 GCA_013329865.1 Candidatus Poseidoniaceae archaeon | reverse complement strand
TCCAAGCACTGGCTAGCCAGCATAATCAGCGTTCGAGCACGCTCGAGCGGACTGCTAATCTGCAACATGTCGCCAAGCATTGCGTCACAATCTTCGACGCGACCTTCAATTTGCGCTAAAGTGAATTTCATTTCAAGTAGGTTTTCAGCGTCGAGACGGTCTAGATTGCTACGAATAATATCCGGCTCGAATCGATGTGCGGCAATTTTACACTCCAAATAAATCAGTTCTGCTGCGTGATTATTTTGACCAATTGATGAGTTGACAATTGCCGCAATCGCGGCTGAATCAAATTGGTCCAAGGAATCAAGTTGGCTTGCCATGTAATCAATGAAACCTGACGGATTGCTGTTCGCAAGATGGTATAAGTAATTCTCAGTGGCCGACTCTATTATTTTCGATTGCCAATGATGGGCTAGTAATGCATGACCTGTTTGACGTTGTTCAGCAGTCAATTTATTGCGCACAACGTTACGAATTAAATGCTGTAACTGCACCAAATTACCACCCCATAACAAAAGATTTTGCTCGTCGAGAAAATTTACTGTATCGGCTATTATCGAATGGTCTGCGTCAACCAAACCTGCTTCTAGTGATAGATGAGTTAGCTGTTCTTTTTGTGCCGTTGAGAGTGTATTGAGCACAACATTTTCCACAAATTCAATAACATCATTTGAAGATTCGGGGATGCTATATTCGGGTTGGTATAACTTCAGTGCTAGCGGATGGTTGCCTAATGATGTAGCGACTTCTTCGCGCGCTGACAACTCCATATCGTTGCCCAGCATCTGGCAACAAGAGGCTAAATCTAAGGCCTCCAATTTGAAATTAACTAGGTTATGATATGTTGAGACTGACTCTCGACTGATGAGTATTAAACGGGTCTCTGGCTGATGGCTCAGTGCCTTGACCAATGTGCCTACACCTGATTTGTGTCGCTCGCTAAGTTGGTTGAAATCATCGATTACCAGTAGGGTTTTATTGTGACTTACCACCTCAGAAAATGCCTTGATGTCTCGAGGAACGGTCTCGTCGTTAAACCACGATTTGACAATTGAATGGTAGTCAGAAAATGAATGCGCGTTGGCCCAACGAATTGTGTATTCCTTGGCTAACATCTGACAGAGACTGACAACCAAAGCCGACTTACCAATACCAGCCATTCCAGTGACAATCAGTGAATTATTATCGAGCAATTCTAGACATTTCTGCCGTTCATCTGCTCTGCCAAATATTGTTTCAACAATCGGTGGCTGACCGATGATTTCCGACCTTGGTGGGGACTTTTCATAGCCCTGTGCGGCCTCATTTAAACGCAATCTTCCCTCAGAGGTAATGTGATAAACATGCCTGCGTCTAGTTCCGCCCCCGATAACGTGAGCCATCCGTTTGGTAAGCAATCCGGATTGCTCAAGGCTCCCAATCGGCAGGTTTAGTGCGGAACGAACAACTCCCAGCCCTTCTGCAATACCAGGCAGAGAAATTTCTCTGGTTACGTCCCAAGCATTGGCAGTGCTCTCTGGATATCTGTCAAGCCACGCCAATATTCGCAGTTGGGCTTTAGTAACCATCCTATCGAGAGCGAGACAGTATTCTAGTTATCAATTGAATTGCCTTATGTTTATCCACACTGAGATGGTTGCCCTTTTGAGGACTGACCATGAGGCTACAGTATGCCCGTCAGCTTAGCCTCGGTGAGTCTGCCGAAGAAGCCGGGTGTGTATCTGTTCAAGAGTAAACAGGGAAGAGTGCTATATGTTGGCAAGGCAACTAAACTCAACGAACGGATTAGATCATACTTTTCCACCAACCCAGACCGGGCAATGATTCCCGAGTTGGTGGAGCGTTCTGATGACATTGAATGCATTGTCACGGCCTCGCCTCATGAAGCTCTGATTCTCGAAAGACAACTAATTCGCGAACATAAACCGCGTTACAACTCGATGCTTAAGGATGACAAATCATTCCCCTACTTGGCACTCAGTTCGGACCCGCTGCCGAGAATTCTTTACACTCGTAGGCCCCCAAAAGGTGCCGAAATATGGGGTCCGTTCCCCAATGCTGGAGCCGCCAAACAGGTGCTAAAATTACTGCGTCGTGAATTTGGGCTAAGGGATGATAAAAACAACATTCCGTTTGGTTATGTTGATTCAGGCTCCGACGAAGATTATCGACAGAGGATTACCGCTGTTCGGCAAATTCTCAATGGTAACGCTGGAAAATTAATTGAGGAACTAACGATTAAAATGGACACATATTCTGATAAATTAGAATATGAATATGCTGCTAGACATCGTGACTTGATTAAAGCAATTCGAACAACAACTAGTCAGCACATTGTGTCAAGCAAAGTTTATCGGGATTGTGATACAATTGGCTTTGCAAGTGAAGGAGACTTAGCCGCAATTGTTGTTTTACACGCTGATGATGGTGTAGTCAAAGGACAGGAATCATGGCAGATGATTCATCGCGGCGATATTGGTGAAACGATCTCGATGTTTGTTGCTGACCACTATGCAAACCGGTGCCCGCCTAAACTATTGATAACTCCAACGCCGTTATTTGACGGCGTTGAGGACTGGTTGCAAACCCGCAGAGATTCCGCAGTCGAGGTCCGAAACCCATCACGTGGCGACTTTGTTACATTAATGCAGTTGGCTGCCCAAAATGCCGAAATACAATTAATTCGATTTGTCAACAAAGCTAGTGGCTCGCTAGAAAAGCGTGCTGCGGATGACGGGGCTAAACTGCTAGGAATGCCACAATTAGACCACATTGTTTGCTTTGATATGGCACAGATTCAGGGTGATAACCGAGTAGGTGCAAGTGTTTGCTTCAAAGATGGTCGGCCATTCAAAGATGAATATCGCAAGTATACTGTAAAAGGCGAACAGTTGGATGACTTACGGATGATGTGTGAAGTCGTTGAGCGCTGGATGAAACGGCAAACTGAGTGGCCTGATTTGTTATTACTAGACGGAGGTCAGACGCACCTTGACATGATAACGAGGATGATCGAAAGTTCCGAATTTGCCAACAAGTTTGCCATTGCTGCGCTCGCCAAGCGAGAAGAGACTATCTATCGAATTGACAAAGAACCATTGATTATTGATCGCCGAGGAAGAGTGTTGATTCATGCGCGTGACGAAGCACACAGATTCGTCAATTCCTTTCATCGTCAGCAACGCAGCAAGAAAAAATTCGCTGACCCGCTGGAAAATGTCGTTGGGCTTGGAGCCAAAAAATTCCAAACCTTAATTCGTCATTTTGGCGGTCGAAAGGAGATTCTTCATGCCAGTGAAAAGGACATAAAAACCGTTCCGGGAATCGGTCCTGCACTGGCGAAGAGAATTTTTGATGCGATTAACAATTAATCAAATCGCTCGTCGCCCAAATCAATCATTGGCGGAGGCTCATGGGTGGGATATTCCTCAAATTGTTGAAGTTCTCCGTGCAAACCCTCGCTCTTGAATCCGCGTAAATCAGCAAACTCACTATCCCCAATTGCCACTTTTGTGCCGGTTTGAGCGGCGGCTTTACGTGCTTTCTTCAACCGCTTTTTCCTTCTTCGACGTCGGATAAACAAAGCCAACAGGGCAATAATAAAAGTCGGGTAAACCCAAAACTGTAACAGCAGATATAACCATGACACTTTTATTCTAAATGAAATTGTATCATCATATTCGCCAGCCGGGAAGTTGTAAGTTAACTTTTGCCGACCGCCCTCGTTGGTTATTGTGAGAAGACCGGCGCTCTCCTCAACATCCTCGATGGTTATCCCACGCGGGAG
>DUJJ01000089.1:1804-2662 GCA_013329865.1 Candidatus Poseidoniaceae archaeon | reverse complement strand
TCGGTAATCGTAGCAATTTCATTGATAAGATTCTCCATTGCATTAAGTCGTCAGGACTACTCCACAACCTCAGAGATTTTGCAATCGCTTGGCACGATAGGCTCGATTGATGACACAGTTATTGCTCACTCACAAGCTAAACTTGAGGTCGAGAAATATAACAATGGCCTCATCGATTTCGATGAAATATCGCGTCTTGTGGCTGCTCATTGTCAGTTAATTGACCACGAACTAATTGCCGAATCAATCAAATTGAGATTTGTTGAGTCAATGCTTGTTAATGATGAGAGTGAAGCAGAATTACATTTTAGCAAACTTTCATCACCAGAATTATTCTCTCGCTCTAATACTGCAATTCGCTACGCTGCTAGATGGTGGCTGTTACACTCAAAAATATATCCAAACCAGCAACTGACTTCACTTAGAGAGTCACTGATGAGTTTCAGGGCTGCGGGATGTAGTAATATTGTCAGTGAATTAGAGCATAAACTACATGCACAAATTTAGAGTTCTGCGCCAATCAAGGTCTTGGTTTCGACAATCCCCTGCATAGGCCTAATATCCTCAACTATGCACTTTGTAAGGTCATATTCGTCATCCGCTTGGACTCTGGCAATAAGGTCATATTCACCAAACAGCATCCATCCGTCAGTGACCAGGGTGATTTTTTCCAATCGTTCCCTGACTGCCTTTTCTTGTCCTGGTTCAGTTGTAATCAAAACAAATCCTATCGCCATGTTATCACCTAATATTCCACAGCAATCAATGTCTGTGTGTCTTTTACTCCGTCAATTTGCCTAAAGTCACTCATTAACATCCCCGAGAGTATGCGCGCATCTTCAGAGCTGACGCGAACCA
>DUJJ01000089.1:0-1420 GCA_013329865.1 Candidatus Poseidoniaceae archaeon | reverse complement strand
AGGGTCTGATACACATCACGCTCTCTAGCCGGTAGAGTTTTGAACAATACGAATGCTTCAGGCATAACCTTCCCATCGCTAGCCATTTTTTATTGCTTACTGTGGCAACACAACATGGTTAAATCGCTCATCAAGACGAACTATTGAAAAGCGTCATGAACCAAGGTATGTCTATGGATAAGGGGATTAGGTGTAGCGTCCCCTGTTGGTTAATGTTGATTATTTTGCTCGGAATGCCACTGACAAATCTAATCGATGAACCGAATAAAATCTTGTCACAGTTTGACGACCAACCGGTTTCAGCCCGGGCTCAAACTACTTGGAGCGGAGTAATCGAACTAACAGATTCTTACACAGTAAACATTACTGACGAACTGATCATTGCCCCATGCACTGTGGTTAAACTACCGAATGCGGCGCGAATATTTGTTGACGGCCGAATCTTAGTGCAAGGCGATGCGTCATGTTCTGTTACCCTTGACCGAGTCAGTACAGGTCTGCATTATGGGCTTCAATTCAACCAATCTTCATACGGAAGAGGCTCAGTAATCGATAACTTGACAATTGAGAATTCAATGTATGGAATCACGGTTTACGGTTCAGATCCGCAATTAAATAACGTTACAGTAGTAAACCCGTCGCGCGTTGGCGTTGACTTATTTTCCAACGCTAACCCAACCATTCAGGATTTGCTAGTAGACCAGTCTGGTAGAGGGTTTTCATATTCAGATTGGCGGTTTGGAATTGGTTTATCGGTCGGGGCGGGATCTGCACCGATCGTTGAGCGTGCGGTGCTGAGCGATGCCAGAATCCGTGGTTTAAACATCTGGGGAGACTCTGGAGGAATCTACCGTCAGATTACTATCGATAACATCACTGCTGAGGGGGCATTAGCAATCTCTGCTGGTGTCTGGGTTGAGGACAGCCGTCCGCTGATAACCAATGTCACCGTTGATAAATCGGACTATGGGATACTTATTCGCCATATCGACGATGGTGGTTACACCAGAGCCGTTGTGCGCGACTGTCTGGTGACAAATTCGATGTATCGAGGAATCTATGTCGATAAAGCAAACCACACAAATTTCACCAATTATGAATCAGCAGATTTCACCAACACAGTGGTTCGAGGAACCGGCGGACCAAATGCGAAAACCTCGAACATTGGATTTGCGGCAATCGAGGTCAATGCCACTGGAGCATGGTTTGAGAATACCACCATTGAGGAATCGACAACAGTAGGCCTGAGGCTTTATTTCGTTGACTCGTCAACCACTTTTACAAATTTAACAATTACCAACTCGGGTGATCCTGGACAGGGAGCCCACTCAGCTGGGCTAGCAATTAGGTCGTCTTTCTTTGCCCCAACATTCGACGGGCTGGAAATTAGCGGCTCACCCGGCCCGGGTATATCTGCCAC
>DUJJ01000178.1:691-7826 GCA_013329865.1 Candidatus Poseidoniaceae archaeon | reverse complement strand
GTAGCGTGGTAAGTAGGATTACGACGATTCCTCTTGCAGCCATATCTAATCCTCTGTCCGGATATATATTATCAGTATTGGTATGCTGATTAGCCGTATTATCGAGTCAACATAGGCTTAAACGGTTGTTTGTAATTCACATATTTATTTCAGCAGAGAATGAAATTTTACTACAATCTTTGATTGCCACCAAGCTGGATAGATTGTGTTCACTGCGTAACTTAGTGGGCGCATCCGCCACTTTGACTTGAGTTTGGGCTATGGTGATATTTTGCCCTGCTGATACATTGTATTCGCTATCTGGTAACCAAAATCCGACGACGCCTAAATTACCATGCTGCCCGATGATAAGTACCTCATTACCGCTGGTGATGATTTGTCTTAACACGGTAAATTTAGTGCTTGAGGGGAAGACTACTTCTGCACTGACCCAACCATCAGGGGCTTCTATCGGTTGAGACATTATCTCAGCTTGTTGTTCAATTCCACTCATGCGTTCCTCAAATTCATCGGCACTGGTTCGCTCAACAGTATTGATATCGTCTAAATATTGTCGCAGCCCAAGATATTGTTCAGCCTCACTTTTGGTAAGGGCGTTGTTGGCTAACACCAAATATTCTGCCAATCGCTCAGTTAACGCCGCCTGTTTTGCCTCAATAGCGCATTCCATTCCTTCATCAAGAACTTCAATCGCCAAACCAACTTCATCCATCGCCATCAAGGCCTCACCCAGCACTAACAACTCGGTTCCGGCTTGAGCCAAATTTTCTTCGACTAACTTTTGAGCACTGCTGAGGTGTTTTGCAGCCAGTGTTTTTTCATCGCTAAGGTATCTTGCCATGCCAGCACACACGACATATGTTAGACGACTTGCTTTTATTGTCTGAGCCTGCCGTTCAGCAATTTCAAATAACTCTGCAGCCCGTGTCCATTTGTTTCTTGCTAACGCCAGCAAGCCCAATTGATTGGTCGCTAACATTTCTGATTTAACATCGTCAATCAGTGTTGCATGATGCAAAGCACGTGATAGGTGTAGTCTAGCATTCATCAGGTTGCCATTTAGTTTTGCCAACATTGCTAGACAGGTTTCCATACGGTAAATGTGGCCAGCAATTGCACGATGTGCAATCTCCGCCATGTCTTCATCTAATGGTGCCAGTCCAATACCAACTCGTTCTAGTACTGAACTAATTTTTTCGATCCCGTCAGCGTATGTATCACTAACCACAACCGAAGAATTGCTAGAAATCTGTTGCAGATATTCATCGAGTTCTTTCACCGGCAAGCAAATTTCTGGCAAGCTCAGTAGTTTGTTCATGTGAGACTTCTTTGGTTCGCCCCCAAGTAAAAATTTCCTCAAAGCCCTGATTAATTTCTGTTCAGAACTTTTTTCACTAACTGTTTCTTGTTGCTTAATCTGCGGTTTTGAATCTATTAGTGAATCAACCATCCAGGTTAATTTCGCCTGAATATCATACTCGTTAACTCTGCTGATAGCATAGCGCATCTCTGCAGCTCGTGTTCGTCTTGACAAACTACGAAACCTCGATTTGCAAGCATTTGGCCCGATTTCTGAGAGCCGCTGTAGAAAGGTAGAAGGCGGACAGGTAGTAAATCCTAAGTTGACTTTTTGACTGGTAGTCGTCATCTTGAAATCATCAGTAACCAGCGTCACATCTCGCCCTTCCCGCGCTAGTTTGCTTGCAAGCACCATCAGCGATAAATCGACATCCTGTGGCGCCGCCCGCTCGCCAATTTGCGTTGCTAAGCCTCGAATTTGGTCATCATCAATATTGATAGTAGTCAAAATTGGCAGCATTTTATCCAGCAGTTTTGGTTTATTTTTCCACCGCTGGAAGCGCACGGTTCTGATTTCCTTGTGAACTCCGGGTGTAACAAAAATACCCTCTGGAATACTCTTGTTGAGGTCCTCAATTAGATTATTCTGCGCCATTGAACCCATGTGGATGAAGCAGTTTGAGTCCACTACCCAAGTGGTTGGCATGACCTAACCAAGTGTAGTCATTGATTGAGGTTTACCCCAAATTAGCAAGTAAGACTCACCATGTTCCGTTACAACAAAAAGAATCGACCTATTAGGCTTGAATGGTGAAGGAATGAGTTCTAAAGAGTCAAAGTCTAGAGATTTTGACCACTTAATTGAACAGAATTCTACCGAGTTGACCTTCCTGTCAGCATATGGTGGTTTGCCTCTTGAGGCCACAGACTCAGCGGCTATCTTTCTCGCAATCAAGCGATTTCTAACTGCAGGTGGCGTAAAATTCTCAGAATCTGCCGACAAACTTGACCTCGATTTTGGTTATGTCAAGATAGTTGATAACGGTTGCAAGGTCCATCTCAAAGGTAAATCTCTACCCCTAGTCGCTAGCGATCTTACTCAGGCTGGGTTTGTCGACGGCAAATTACCAGTCCGAAAAGGCTCTTGCACAGTAACCTTACAAGACTGGGACATCGAACAACGTCGCTTTATCGAGCGAGTAATTGAGCACTTGACCCATTAGGGTTCCATTTCCCAAAGTTCGTCGCCAAACCAGTGCAATGTCTTGATGCCCTTACCTTTGCTCGCCTCGGTCATTTCAACACCAGTCATCGTAGACCATCCGATGGCCAGCGGCTTCTTGTGTTTCATATCCCTAATCCAGACTAATTCACCGACCTCAATCGCTTCATCGGCAGCCTGTACTCCGGCAACCATACAATCAGCCCCGTTCATCAAAAATGGAATTGCGCCGTGGTCAACCTCAACCCATTTAGCAGCGTTGGTGTGGTCTAAGAAACCTCTCAGGGTTAGAAATGCGAAACGATTCCGCTCAGCATCCTGCACCTCGATGGCCTTCGCCACCTTGTCAACAAATACCATTTGCCAGGGGCCATATTCAGCCATCTCTAGGAACGCACCATCAACCGATAAATCGATTCCAAGTGATTCCTCTAAAGCCTTCAAGAGTGGTGCAATATGCTTCCTACGCACTGGTCGGCGCTTACGAATGCTCCAATCTTTGCTCATTGATACACCCTCTTGTCCTCGGTTTTTGACAGTTGTCGCTTGCGCGTTATTGATTTAGCGATTCTTATTGGCCAAACCATGGCCCTATGGTGTTCAATTCGTACATTTACCAAGCATGCTGTCGAACTCGGCAACCAACAACCTCCCGAACCAGTATTCTTTGTTAAGCCAAATAATTGCATTCAACGCAGTGGCCCAATCAAAGTATCAAATCACCCGGGCAGTGTTCACCATGAGGTAGAATGCGTAGTCAAACTCGACGGCAACCTTCAACCGGAGGCAATCGCCGTAGGTCTTGACCTGACAGACCGGTCGACTCAATCTCAGCTGCGCGCTGAACAACTGCCTTGGTCGAAAGGTAAGTGCTTTGTTGGTAGCGGGGTCATCGGCGGTTTTCACGCTTATTCGGAGCCAATAGACAGTCTGTGTAATGGAAGTCTCTTACTCAGACTGACGGTTAATGATGAGTTAAGGCAATTGGCAAATCTAGCCGAAATGTCAATTACTCCGGGTCAGCAGATGACTAGTCTAGCCTCATGGGCGCCAGTTTTGGCCGGGGATTACCTGTTTACTGGCACCCCCTCAGGGGTAGCCGAGTTATTTCCCGGCGACCGAGTTCGGGCAACCTTGGAGTCGGATGACGGCACTGTAATATCAGAGATTAATACAGTGTGTGAGTGAGGGTTGCTTTCATATATGGCTCGCCAGTCGGTTGGTTCTGCAAGGAGACAAGACAATGGCTCAATGGCACGGAATTTCACGCAGAAAACCTAGTGGTGGACGTAAAGTACAGGCTCGCGGTAAGCGCTCTACTGAAATCTCAACCGAGAAGCAAATCACCCAAATCGGGGAACCAAAGCGCAAAGTATACCGCAGAACTGGAGGTAATACCCTAGTTCGTGTCTTATCAGAAAACCGAGTTTCTATCAATGACCCAAAGACGGGCAAAACCACAATGGGTAGTATTGAGAATGTTGTTGAAAACGAATCAGACCCTAACTATGTTCGTCGTAACGTGCTGGTGAAGGGCGCAATTATCGAAACCGACCAAGGTCGAGTTCGAGTTACCTCTCGTCCGGGTAAGGACGGTGTCATCAACGGCGTGCTAATCGAGTGAGCGCAAGTTGCGTTTCCTGCGCCAAGGTGAGACAATGGACCACAATCCAGACCGAATCTGTGTTTGGCCAGGATATTTTGATGCCAAAACCTCACGTCGTAGCGGACGACGGGTACCACGCGACTCATCAGTTCTAAAACCAGATCTAGAGGGTCTATTCTATGCTGCGAGGAAAGTTGGTCTCAAGAAAATCAAGCGCGAGGAGAATATTTCACACCCTAACCGGCCATACGGAAAAGAGGGCAGGCTGTGGGTTTCCAGCTCAGGAGCTAAGCAGTCCATTGGTGCCAGCAACAAAGAAGAGTTGCTACAAATGATTGGCGGTCAGTGGCGACAAATGCAAAAAGATGCCAAAGAAAATGAAGCGCAGCGTGTCGCTGAAGGGCCAAGAACCGGAGATCGCAGAGGGCGCGCCCAGCGCAAGGGGCGCAGTCAGCAAGGCGCTCAACAGCGTCAACGCAGTGGTTTCAAAAAGCGCTCAGGGTTCAAGAAACGATGATTACAACGGCACTTCATGTAGCCAACCAAAAATATCCTCTTCGGTTTCATTCTGGATACCGACCAAGTGATTGTATAGTTGCTCAGTCACTGGACCAGGTTTACCATCGCCATAGGAGGCCTTTGCTTCACCATGTGTAATCGACCCAATCGGTGAGATTACTGCCGCAGTTCCACAGCAGAATGCTTCATCTGCACTCATCGCAAATTCTGCGGTGACCTTGGTTTCATGGACCTCAATACCGGCATTACGGGCTAGTTCAATGATGCTTGCGCGGGTAATTCCTGGCAATATCGTGCCGGTCAGCTCAGGAGTATACAACACCCCATCCTTGACGCAAAAGAAGTTTGCTGCACCTACTTCTTCAATGCAGGTGTGCGTTTGTGCGTCCAAGTAAATTATTTCAGCAAATCCTTGGTCTTTTGCATTTCTACTTGGCATCATGCCCGGAGCGTAGTTACCAATGGCTTTGACACCGCCTGAGCCACCCGGGGCAGCACGATGGTGGACGTCAGATATCAGCAGGTCAATTGCTTTTACACCACCTTTGAAGTAAGGGCCCACAGGCGTCACATAAACCAAAAATCGATACGTTGGTGCTGGTGCGACACCCAGAATCGGTCCAGAACCCATGAGTAGCGGTCGAACATACATCGCTCCTTTGCCCATCGGTGGCAACCATCTTAAGTTGGCTTTGACGCATTGCTCTACCGCATCGACAAAGATTGATTCAGGTACTGGTGGCATTTTCAGGCGGTCTGCACCGCGTTGCATTCTGCGAGCATTTTCTTCCGGTCTAAAGAACACGACGCGATCTTTAGAGGTGCGGTAAGCCTTCATACCTTCAAACAAGCCTTGTCCGTAATTCAGCACACCGGCTGCTGGTGAGATTTTCATATCACCGTATGGAATCAATTCGCCGGGCATCCAAGGCTCGCCCATATCGGCGTTGGTGATATACATCGTATCGGTCGGTGTCATGGAAAAGGTCAGGCTGTCCCAGTCGATTTCTTCACTCATGCCCGACCCTCGTCAACCCAAGCCATAGAAATTCGGCTTTCAATCATTACTGTTAACTTCCCTTAGGAAAAGACCTGTTTTACGAGTAAAAATCATTACTTTACAGTACTGCCAACAAGCGACTGGCATGGAACTGAACCAACTCTCTGACCAGTTAGCATCAACATTAGACGAACTAGGTCTAACGGCGGCGCTTCCGTTGGCAATCCTTTCAGGCGTATTATTTGTTCAAGGTTATCGACGTTTGCAGATTGTTACATTGGTAGTCGGTGCCGGTATCGGATATGTTTGCTCACCAATACTCATTCCGCTGGCAAGCGCTGCTGGCCTAGATATTGCTCCGTTACAGTTGACTGCAGCAATTTGTTTAGCTTTCGGTCTAATTCTTTCAGCCTCTGTTCTAGCATCTGCCCGGTTGTTAACCACTGCATTCATTTTTGTCACCTTTTCAACCGGTATTGAAACATTGAAAAATTATGGCTATGATATTGAGCGTAGTGAACTATTGAGCGGTATTGCGGCTTTGTTATCGCTATTTTTCACCATGGGGATAAACCGCATGTTACCGGCAATATTCTCGGCGATTTTTGCTGCTTACGGATTTATTTTGGCAGGGTTATTATTCACCGGTAATGCAGTAACTACATTCGAACCAGTTGAGGTTAAGACATTTGTAATGATGTTACCTCTTACGGTATTGTCGATTTTGTTACAAAATCACGATAAAGCAAGGCAGGCGGAATTAGAGATTGCAAAAGCAGACCCTGACCCACATATCGTGGAAACTCAACAACATTTTTTGAAATTGTAAACAACATTGTCTTATTGTAAAACAAATCTTGATAACTAGAAAACCTTGCCAGCGGCCTATGTCTAAATTAGATAGATTCGACGATAGAGAGGATGCCGTTAGCCCAGTAATTGCCACAATTTTGATGGTTGCAATCACCGTAGTATTAGCCGGAACATTATATGTTTGGGCTGCGGGATTGGCGGAATCGAATACTGACGGGACCCTCAGTCTGTATGCCTTTGATGCTAAAGAAGCACCGGGCACACCAACTGAAGCAACCGATGATAATCTAGCGATCATTACCATGAGTCAAGGCCAGGATATTACCTGGTCAGTCTTGTCGGTAACATTGTCTGTCAATGGTGCAGCCTCCACCACGTGTGCTGTGCCGGGACAAACTGGCGGCAGTTGCGTTGTAGTCGACTCCTCAGAGGAGGCCAATACTTGGTCGGTCGGAGAAGATGTCACAGTGATAGAAAACGGCGTTGATATGTGCAGCGATGCAAACTGCGAAATGAGTTTTGCCATTACCAACCTAAGGACTGGCCAGTCATTAGCCAAGACCACCACCGGCGTTGGTAGCAACCCAGTTTCGGACAACACCGATACAACCCCGACTGACCCGGTCGATGATACTAGTCAGGAACCGCAAGAACCAGTCGATAATGATGATTCAAC
>DUJJ01000178.1:0-318 GCA_013329865.1 Candidatus Poseidoniaceae archaeon | reverse complement strand
GGTGCCTGCACAGCTAGCAGCGAGTGTATGGCCGGTGGATATTGTTACAACGGCCAGTGTGTCTATGACGACCAGGATATGGACGGAGTCTCAGACCAACAAGACAACTGCCCACAAAATGCCAATGCAAACCAAGCAGATTCAGACCAAGATGGCACTGGCGATGCTTGTGACTCAACACCATATGGTCCAATGACCACCTACTACCGTGATGCTGACGGCGATACCTACGGCGATGCAAGTCAAACTACTGATGCATACAGCCAGCCTGCTGGCTATGTCACCAACTCAAATGATTGCGATGACAATGATAACACG
>DUJJ01000029.1 GCA_013329865.1 Candidatus Poseidoniaceae archaeon | reverse complement strand
GAGGCGGAACGTCAACAAGCAGCAATAAACTCATTTGACGTTAGGAACAGCACTGATATAGACATCCCAATGACAATTCAAAATGAAGGAACTGGCACAGAAATGGTAACGCTCACATATACCAATGTTCAAGAGCAGCATCCTGTTTTTAATTATTTTATTGCACCAGAAGATTCCTGGCAGAAGAGCGTTTCCCAAACGGGGCCATACCAACTTTCCCCTCAGGGACAACAGGGTGATAGTATCCAAGTAACGCTTAATTTTGACAATCTTAACTCAAATTTAGATGACCCTAGTAACCCAAGATATGCCCGGTCTGGTATTTTCTATGTTGATGTGACAGTTGCTTATGAGACCCAGCCAACCGTTTCCCACTCGGTCAGACTTACCATAATTATTGATGAGGTCGATGACGTCAAGATCGTTGTTAGCGGCACGACTGGGTTGTCGGCACTCCCCGGTGGGTCGGCATCTTTTGCGATATCTGCTCTTAACATCGGCAATTCTGAGGCACAATACTCTGTCGCTTGTTCATCGGTTAACCTATGGCAAATAATGCTCGGCAACTCAAATTCATCATCACTAGATTTCGAGCCTTTAGACATTGGTAACTATCTTTCCATGCCGGTCAGAATCTTTGTGCCACCAGTATCGCAAGGTAGTCCTATTGCTGGATTCACAGATACCGTCGAGTGTTTTGTTACCTCTTCCACAGACCCGAATCTAAATTACTCGCAAACAGTAAATATAGCCGTTGAAGAATTGTCAGATTACACAACTAACCTGCAGAAATCTGGTTTGGACATCGGCACCAATCTACAGGTGAATGACGTGCTGATAGACAGCGGCGAAGAAATCACTTTGGAATACGCGATCATAAACGAAGGCAATATCGATATATCCCTCGATGTAATTGTTCAGCCTGCCAATCCTAGCTGGTATGTCGACCTTGTATATGACGGACTATTCTACAACAATGAGGTGCGTGTAATGGTTGCCGCAGGTCAACAAAAAATCGTTCAGATAATAATCGCATCACCAGAATCTTCACTCGAGGGTGACTTTAATTTATTTAATATCAAAGCGGAAGTTTCCAATTTTGACTACGTGACAAACAACACAAGATTGGTGATTGTTGAAAAACTATCTATTGATTTAGCGTCACCTGAAAAAATCATCTGTGAATTATCTGAAGACTATTCCTATACCGATTTCGTCATCACTAACGATGGTAACTCAGTAGCGCAATTGGAGTGGTCATATTCTCTGCCACCAGACGGTTGGACAGTTGGTTTTGCTAATCCTGCTACACAACTTGAACCAAGGCAGAATCAAACCGTAAAGTTAGGGTTAATTCCCCCACCAAATGCTCAGGTAACTGACAGTGCCTACAGAATTTCTATCTCAGTAACAGCAACCAACGGCGACCGACAAGTTGTGCAAAGCGTCATTTTAGATGTGGAGGTATTGCCATCGATTTACGGTAACATATCGCTCAGTGATGAAATTCTGCAGCCCTTAATTGGAATTCCAAAGGAAAGCAGCCAATCAACAACCGTAACAATTCGCAATGACGGGAACATCCAATTATCAGGAGATTTAGCTGCGATAGTAACTAATGATCAGGGCGAAGTAATATCAGGTTGGAGACCCACTGTTTCACCAGCATCGGTCAGCATCGCTCCAGGAGAAACTACCTCAATCAAAGTTACCCTATCTCCCAAAGATAATGTTGAGAGAGGACCGTATAACTTACTAATTTCTCTTACTTCCCAAGGTGAGGTAATAACAGACTTCACTTTACAAGCCTCATCATCACCAGCTGAGGGCAACCAAGGCCTATTCAACATAGTTCCATGGTATGTATCTGTCCTGATAATTAGCGCAGTTATTGTTTGTGGCGCAATAATTTCTCGACGAGTCAGAAACTCTGGTTCGGTTGAGGATGAAGTCGCCCAATTGGTCATCGCTGATACTTATGGGGCGCTACCAGATGCCGGTAGCCGAAGAGAAAAGGCGCTTGACATAGGTGTATCTCAGGATGAAATGACTAGCGGCGAGGTTTCAAAGGAAGAAATTGCCGCAGCACTTGCAAAATCCATGGCTGATCAATTTACACCACCGGCAACTATGAACCTCCCTCCACCTGGAATGCCACCCGCAGGACTCCCTCCAATCGGCATGCCACCCAAGTCTCAAATTCCTCCCGGCATGCCGCCGGCAATGCCCAAGCCAAGTATGCAAGTAAAGGCACCTCCGATTAGTAATGCGCACAATGGACCACCACTGCCACCAACTGGTTTGCCTGCTGGATGGACGATGGAACAATGGAACGCTTACGGACACATGTGGCTAGAAAAGAACAGGTCGTAAGTGCTACATTGAAATTGGATGATGATTTCGGGCGACTATGACCAGCATAGTTTTGTTTGGACCACCGGGTGCCGGCAAAGGTACCCAAGCAACTAGAATAACTCAGTCAACCGGATTACCTCAGGTATCAACAGGGGATATGCTTAGGGCAGCGGTAAAGAAAGGCACACCAACTGGTATTGCTGCAAAGGAATTTATGGATGCAGGTCAACTTGTGCCAGATTCGATTATCATTGACCTAATCAGAGAGAGAGTCAAGGAGCCGGATGCGGTAAATGGGTTGATGTTTGACGGATTTCCACGGACAATACCGCAAGCAGAGGCATTATCAAACATTACCAAAGTTACCCACGTGATTGCTATTGAGGTCCCGGATAGTAAGATTGTTGAGCGCATTTGCGGCCGATATTCTTGTTCAAGTTGTGGCGCAGTTTTCCATGATAAATTTAATCCAACCAGCATCAAAGGAATTTGTGATGAGTGTGGTAGTGGTGAGTTAAAGCGCCGCGCAGACGATAATGAAACTACGGTCACGCAGAGATTGAATGCTTATCATCAACAAACCTCCCCACTGGCGGATTGGTATGAGAATCGAGGCATATTTCATCGGATTGACGGAGACCGAGAAATCGACAATATTACCCAAGATATTTTGTTAGCGCTTAAGTGAGTGGTGGTATGATGGCCAAAAAACGATTGTCTGGGAGTATTAGGTCAAATCGCAAGCGTCAATCAATGGATGTTCAGCAGGCACTGATTAGTATTATTGTGGACACTCACAACACACCAATATTGCGCCAGTCTGCAACAGAAAAACTGCTCGCTTTGAACCGTAAACACCGACTTGAAATGCCCAAACATATTGGAGTGATGATTTGTAAAAAATGTCATATTCTTTACGACTCTAAGAACTCAACCATAAGAATCAAGCAGGGACAAATAAT
>DUJJ01000078.1 GCA_013329865.1 Candidatus Poseidoniaceae archaeon | reverse complement strand
GCAACCGATTTTGCCACTGCCAACGACATAATCATGACCCGAGTATCACCGTATCAAAACGAGTTTCTGCAGATTAAAAACATCGGCAACAAAGACGCGTTCTTGAATGGCTGGACTATTGGTATTAATGATGGAACTGTATATGAATGCACGATTATCAGTAATACCTTCTTCCCACCCCAGAGCAGTATCATGTTTGCCGATGATGTTGGAATCACTGGGAACAATGGAATATCTCAAATTATCAGCGAGGATATTCACCTCACCAATGGATATATCACTGAGTATCTGAGCTTTAACGAAATTGGTTGTTCAGGGTTATACCTACCAGATTCAGGAGTTGCAATTACTGTTAAGGATCCTAATGGAGACGTTGCAGACTCATTCGTCTTTGACAGTGGGCCTGCAAGCCAAGAAGGATGGGCAAGTGAGGCTGTGTCAATACCATCCTCTAGCGTATCTAGTGACAATTTTGTGTTCATCAGAGGGGACGGTTGTACGTATCTACCAGATACCGACTCAGCAGATGATTGGAAATATCAATGGTCAGTTTCTGGAGCATTGGGGACTATTTGTTTGCCAACAGAATTTACTGCAACCGAGGCTCTAATTGTGCCAATTGTCGGTCCACAACACGGCTTGCTTGAATTAAAACAATTCATTGATGATACTCAAACAACCCTCAGAATCCAATTATATCAAATGCAGGATTCTTATCTTGTGCAAGCCTTACTCGACGCGCTTGACAGAGGGGTAAGTGTTGAGTTGATGCTTGATCCCGGATGTAATAATTGCAACATTTGGTCACCAACCGATTTACAATACAAGAATGATTATGCTTATGCATTAATTCAGGCAGGAGCAACGATTTATGAATTTAACACCAACAGCAACGAACCATACCTCTACCTACACAGCAAAGTTGCGGTCAGAGATTCCAACAGTGTTTGGATGTCATCCGGAAATTGGAAATCATCATCAGTGCCGGCACCCGGAGTTCGAGGCAATGTCGACTGGAGCGTTATTATTGAAAATACTGAACTCGCTCACATGGTTGACCAACAGTTCAACATTGACATTCACTGGTCAGAACTTATGTCACTAAGCGATTATGACGCGTATACCTTTGTTGCACCTGACTCTATCGGTGGTGGCGGTGTTCAATCTACGATTCAGGCAAACGTCTCTGGTGAATTAGTCACATGCCCAGAAAATTGTGTTCACAAAATTAGCGAATTTATCCGCTCGGCAGATAGCGAGGTCTTACTCTCGCAGCAAACTTTGGATGTTGATTGGTCTTACGGTTGGGGCGATGAAAATCCAATTATTAGCGCCCTTCACGATGTTGCGACCGACGGAGTCTCCGTCCACCTGATAATTAACGGTGCATACCTCGATGATGACGACCAAGAAGTTGTTGATTTGTTTAACGAGGTCTGGAACGGAACCCAAGGACTTGACGCATCTGCGATTGTTATGAGTGAGGATGATGATGTATCAAAACTTCACAATAAAGGAATCATCGTTGACGGTGAAAGCGTTTTGGTATCATCGATAAATATGGGCAGTTCTGCCATGAATAGAAATCGGGAAATGGGGGTAATAATACACTCACCAATTGTAACCCAGTATTACCAAGATGCTTGGCATGCTGACTGGAACCGCTTAGACAATGTGACAGATACAGACCAAGATTCCCTGACTGATAAGTGGGAGGTGGCTAATGGGTTGAATCGAACCAAGCGAATAATGCCGTCAGGGGTTACCGAGGACTTGTATGATGCTGACGGTGACGGCGTCAATAATACCGATGAAGAAAAACAAGGGAGTCATCCATTGTTACCCGACACTGATGGTGATTGTGCAATAGATTCGGTCGAAATCGCGTGGGCCCAAGGAACTGCATTAGACCCTGAGACCCCTAATGTTGCAATCTCTGATGCCCTCAATATGGCCGATGCTGACGGTGATGGAATCAAAGACACTGATTTGCTGGGCTGCAGTCTTACTGTAGTCGTTGACACCGTTGAACCTGTAGATAATGAAACAATTGACCCTGATGCCGACGACGACTCTGACGGCATAAGCAATGCGAATGACCTATGTCCAGATACTGCCCCCGGTGGATTAACCGACCTTGACGGCTGTTCGAGTGAACAACTGACAGACAGGGCAGATGCTAGTGATGGGGAAAAAGACACTTCAGGTTCCAATACTATGCTGATTGTCATGCTGATTGCGGCAATTTTCACTGCCGGGGCATTCTTGATTCTAAAGCAACTAGAAAGTAAGGCTATCAATGCCAAGGAGCTTGTAAATATTGAAGAGCAAGAAATGATGTTAATCGACAATTCTGATTCGGTCGATACTGAAGAATGGGCAATGCCGGTGCTAGATGGGAGTAGTGGTCCATCAAACCCCACATCCCTGATTTCAGCAACAGACCTAGCGAGATTCCCCGGCTGGGGCGAGGAAGTTGTTCAGCGGTATCTCGACAATGGATGGACGATTGACCAGTTGTCAGATTACTACCAAGAACAATTGGAAGATAATCAATAATATCGTAAGATTGACAAAGGACTTTGTTTTAGCATACACGATATAGATGCGTTATACCACCAGCAATCCGGTAATGACTCAGAACTTTTGGTCGAACATCCAAGGTTACAA
>DUJJ01000135.1:2607-14455 GCA_013329865.1 Candidatus Poseidoniaceae archaeon | reverse complement strand
ATCCGTACCAGCAAGTTCACTTGGCGGCTCATCTGTTGACAGCATGAACATAGTTGCAACCGTCCAAGCCGTTGGCACAGACACTGTGACTGCAGTCAGCCCAAGCCAGACAATTACTGGCACCGGCGCAGAGACACTGACAGAAGCATACGATCTTGAATTGAACAAGTTAGATATGGCTGACGGAACTATTGAGAACGAGGTTCTAATGCACAGGGCATTCGAGTTTAGTTCTACACCAACCGCACCGCACACATACAGCGTGATGGTCAAGACAGCTGCCGAAGCAAGACACACTTGTGACTATGATTGGGCAACTGCCACTGGAGTGACAATGGATCAGAGCCAATCTCTGACTTTCGACATACTGAGAGCCTGTCCAGAGATTACCTCTAACTTGGCTGATATCGCAGTATTAGAAGACTCAGGAGCAATAACTCTTGACCTTGCAACATATGTCGATGACGAGCAAGACATTGAGGCAGATATGCTATGGGACGTTACTGGTGGTAACATGGATGCGTTCGCAAACATATTGACCGACTTCAGTGACCTATCAGGCGTAACGGGAACCTATGACGTAACACCAATCAATGACCAGTTCGGAACCTTCGAATTGACCTTTGAGGTAGTTGACAGCCATGGACAAACCGCAAGCAAGACAATCGTCTACGAGGTGTTCAACGTTAACGACGCACCGGTCATTTGTGACGCAAGAAACGATGTTGACCCAGACTGTGACAACGGTGACATCTACCTATATGCTGATGCTGCTGGCGACCGCTACAACTCGAGAGACGAAGGGTTCACCAGTTACAGCAAGCCTCTAGGTAAGGTAGCTAACGACAGCATCAACTCTTTCATCAGAGACATGGCTAACGAGCAAGACCCTGTGAACCAAGTTTACTCTTGGGGAGCTAGCGCAGACTGTGACCAAATCTCAGTCAGCCTTGCACAGAATGCTAACTTAGTCGATGAGATTGTAATCGTTGAGAACCAAAACTGGGAGTATGGTGGAATTTGTGCCATCACACTAACTCTGTCTGATGACGGCAACGAGAATACTGACGCCGACCCGGTAACGGTATTGTTCGAAGTCGCTCCAGTTAACGACGTTCCAGAGTTTGTTTACCCTGGAACGAATCTAGCCGGTAAGGCTGGAATTGTTACATCCACTGATGGTAGCACATCATTCGTCAATGACGGTGACAACTACCGATTGGACCTAGTTGAGGACACAACCGATGCTGATGCATTGACCTTCGATCTATCAGACATCAAGACTGATATCGACCACCTCGATGCAGATCTAACATGGACTCTGACAGATACCAACACCTGTAACTCTGGAAACTACTACACACACAGCATCAACGGTGACACTCTTGAGTTCACCTTGATACCTGATGCAACCACTAACGCAGAACCGTGGGAAGTTGACATGCTCAACAACAACGGTATCCACCAGACCAGAACTGCAAACGGCCGTTGTGAGATGACACTGACCCTAGCGGACAGCCCACAACCACCAAGTTACATGCCAAACTACACAGCACTAACACCTAACAACTACGTGCAAGAGAGTGTGTCAGTAACCCTATCGGTTGAGGTTGACAACGTTGCAGAGAATGTGCCAGATTACTACCTAGACGCTACAGAAGGCTTTGACTTTAACAGAGTCAGCAACATTATGCCGGGAACTATGGTTCCAGTTGACTTCAGCATCTTTGCTGGTGGCGACGAAGGACCATACACCTACAACCATCTACTAGTTGTATCACTACACTCTGATGGACACACTGAGATTGAACTACCACGTTACTACTCACCACCTGCGTTTGGTCAATCACTAGACATCCAAGACTGGGATATCCTGATTACTGACCAAACCACAGAAGTGTGGGTGGAAGTTGATGTAGTCACCTGTAACCCAGGATCTGCGTGCACACCAGACAACAACGATATCCAGACTGATAACCCAGAATCCCACAACGCTGTGTCAAGCAGCCAGGTATTCGGAAAGTGGTCTGAGCCAGGTAGAATTGGTGAGGATGCTAATGGTGCACAATCCAACAGAAGACCTGCGTTTGAAGACAAGAACTGGTGTAACAACATGATGTCTACCAATGGCGGCAACGAAGTTGCATGGAGTGAATCCCCGTCTTGTGGTCACACAGAACAAGGATACAACGGTGCCTTCGGAGAAGACTGGCAAACTGCAGGTAATGCCCTGCCAGTCGTAGTATCGACTATCGGTGCTCTATCCGTTGCATCATTCGCACCAAGCATCATTGCAGTCGCTCTAACCGGCCTGTTTGTCAGCGCTCTAGTCCTTGCAGGACGCAGAGATGATGACGAAGAAGAGTTCCAAGAAGAGCAAATGTCTGACGATGAATCAGCTGTGAGCCCAGTTATTGCCACCATCTTGATGGTTGCGATTACTGTTGTTCTATCTGGTGTGGTATATGTTTGGGCTGCACAACTTGCAGATACTGATACCAAGGGTGTTCCAAGAGTTACCTTTGACGCTACTAATGTCGATACTGGCGATACTGCCACTGACCACTGGAAGATTACCGTTGGACAAGCACAGACCGTATTGGCTACCCAAGCTGTAGAAGTATCGGTAACCTACCTTGACGCCACAGGTGCAATCGTAACTGAGACGACAAACCTTGCTTCAACCAACCAAGTTTACGGGTTCTCGCCGTTCAACAGCGATCAACTCGTTACCTTTGGTGATGTTGTAACAATAGACGAGGATGAGACAATCTCCTCTTTCAGCACGGGCGATGACATCTACGTCAAGACTCACGCTGCTGACGGAACACCTCTAGTTGATGCAACTATCAGGATTGTCTACTCACCTGCCGGTGACACCCAAGGTGCGGTCTTGAAGACCTACACAGGTCTTTCCTGGAACCAACCAGTCTGAAGTGACTGATTAGCAAAGACAAGACGACAGTGGGAGGGTTTCGGCCCTCTCACTGCGTACTTGACCCATAGATGCTAGTGCAAACTATGCGTGGTGTATGACGAGCGTTTTTGTATTGTAACTCAGAGTAGTGCTCATGACAACAGTTCCTAAGGTGGTAGTATTCGATTGTGACGGAGTCTTAGTTGACTCAGTATCCTCTTGGAAGACATTACACGATTATTTCGGCACGGATAACTCACACAACCTCAAGCGCTTTATTGAGGGTGAGATTTCTGATACGGAATTCATGCGATTAGACATCAGGATGTGGAAGGAGATTCAAGATCCGATTTACCGAGATGAGTTGTTTAGATCATATTCTGGCGTTAAAGTAATGCCGGGAGCCAAGGAGTTGGTTACTGAATTGAAAGCAGCAGGGATTTTTGTAGCAATTGTTAGTGCTGGGGTTGATTTATTCGTATCTTCGATTGCTTCGATGCTCAAGGTTGATGATTGGATTGCTAACGGGTTCGAGTTCAATGAGGATGATACCTTGTCAGACGAGGGAATATGTCGACTACATGCTAGTAAGAAAAATCTGATAATTACAAAAATCCTAGAAATGCATGGTTTTGAAGCAGTCGACTGCGTTTCTGTAGGGGACTCTGAGATGGATCTTTCCATGCAAGTAGCAGGAAGCCGCTTCATTGGTTTCAATCCAACTAGGGAATCATCAAAATCTGCCTTTGCAGCTGCCGGTATACCAGTAGTTACTGAAAAGAACCTGCTGAGTATTAAGCCATATTTAGGTCTAGAATAATCAAACAAACGGTATTGATACTGTTGCGTGACTTGCCAGATTTACAATAGTTAGCATACAAGGCTTGGGCTGAAAACCGAGCATTCGTTGGTATGACGTCTGGTCTTGCCAAGTACTTGAACAAACTAGAGTCGTGCCCTTGAAATCAACACAGGCATGTCCGTGAACGTGGCCTGTGACGAAGATGTCTGGAACCTCGTTGATTACCAATCCATCTTCAGGTTCCGGAGACAACGGGGTTTTACCCCCCCATTGAGGTGCCAAATGTCTCCTTCTGAGCATTTGTCGCATCGCCTCGACCGGATCTGCATAGGTAACAGTTTTCAAACCGGCGACGAAGTCATCAATGGATTTGCCATGATACGATAATACTCTTACTCCATGCAGGGAGAAATCGCATGGGTTCCCAACAAATGTGGTTGTGTTGTAGTCTTGTTGAATATCCTTTTCGAAAGTAGGTTGGGGTTCTGCTGGGCGCACTGCATCATGATTGCCTGGTAGCATCACGCATTCAACCCAATCTGGTAATAATTCGAGTAATTTTGCAAACATGGAATACTGAGTATAAACATCTGGGATTGCTAGTTCTTTATCTTGGCCAGGATAAATACCAACTCCATCAACGCAGTCCCCTGATAGAATTAGATATTTAATCGTCTTTGCCAGTGGGTCTGTGTGGAACCAATTGGCCATTTTGTGCCACTGTGCTTCGAGGAATGTCTTTGAACCCAAGTGAACATCTGATATGAACGCGACACTAACACCGTAAGGAGAAACGGTTTTTTGGTGGCGGTCTTTCATTGGGAAATATAAATCATCGACAATAAATAATTCACCGGATTGGTTGAAATGTCCTGAAACTCCAATAACATCATCTGGCATTAACCCAGCCTCGATAATTTGTTCTTGATATCTGTCCCTATTGTCATTATTTGGTTTGTATAGCATACATCTTAATTCACCGGTTTCATCTTCGACTGACCACATTAAATGTCCATTTTTCGTGTATCTAGGTTCATTTACCAGTCCAATTACAACCGCTTTATTTTCATATCCTTGAAATCTGTGAACTTCGCGTAATAAACGCGAAACTTCGGTTGGTCGTCGTGGTAATTTGGAATTTTTAACTATCATATCTCTTATTTTATTGAGCCGGTCGGAAAAACATGCAGTGATATCGTTCATTTTTCCTTCTGTAGTGCTCTTCCCAGTAATATCGTAGTGTATTTTGATATCTGATGGTGCATCAGTGGCTAAACAACTGTAATCAGTAGCATTCCAATCAGGGAGATTATTTCGGAATTTGATATCTAGTGGTTCGGCGGATAATATTGGTGCAATAACCCTGCCCAAATCGGTTGACGGATTACTGGCTGCAGCTTTGGGAGGGTTAGGGCTGTCACGGTCGGTGCTTTCCTGGTGATATAGTTCAAGCAATTGACCCAGTATCTCTTCGGTAAGAAATCCCCGGTCAAAGTTTGCTCGTGGGGCTAAGTCAAGTAATTCAGCAGGATTAGAGTGACCCGCCAAGTTGCCAATAACTTTGCCCGAGGCAATCATTCTACGCTGGCGCAGCATTTGGATAATATCTTCTGCTGACGCTGCCATAATTTCAGGTAAGGTCGCCACTCCAAAAGCAAATCGGTCACTAAATTATCTAGTTCCATTCGACCTCTTCACCAATAGATTCGTCTTCATTAGTATCGTCATCAGCACTCCATGACTCATCTTGCCAGGGAGCGGACTGTTTTGCTGCGGCTTCTCGTTTGGCACGTTCAACTTCAAACTCTTTGCGAGCTTGTTCTTTTTGCGCCTCTATTTCAGCCAACTTTTTCCGGTTAGCTTCGGCTTTTTCCATCGCATCATCCCACAGGGCGATAGCAGTTAACAGGGCAAAGTGAACAAAACCGATCTTGTTTTCAGAGCGGTTGCCACCAATTTGCGTTGATTCAGCATTTGCCCAGGTGTTCGATGCGATTCCGACATACACTGTTCCAACTTTCTTGGTCGTGCTATCGTTGCCCGGACCAGCAATTCCGGTTATTGAAATAGCGATATCAGCATTAGCTTGTTCAAGTGCACCTTTAGCCATCTCGATGGCAACTTTAGCCGATACGGCCCCGTGTTTTTCGAGGGTCTCGGGCGCTACACTTAGTTCAGCCATTTTTGCATGATTCGAGTAAGTGACCCAAGATTGATTGAACCAGTTACTCGCTCCGGCAATGTCGGTAAAGGCGCTAGCTAATAACCCACCAGTGCATGATTCAGCAACCGTGATTGTGTGACCACCCTCTTTGAGGCGCCTCACTAGACGGGCTGCAGCCGCTTGGATATCTTCATCCATTTAGTTCCCCGTCTTGCCACTTGGTTTTGAGTTTAACGCATGCGTTGCATTCAATAATGAGTGGCCACATGGCGAGTTGGGTCTGTGGTCTAGGGGTTTATGACGTCGCCCTTACAAGGCGAAGATCGAGGGTTCAATTCCCTCCGGACCCACCACTTCAGTAGCAAAAAAAATCAATTTCTTCAGTTGAATCAAGCACTACCTTGGTAATCCCAGTGCGCCGAGTGATGCTCTGCTCATCATCATGTTCTAAATGTGAGTCGGCTAAAATAAGGTGCACAGCTCTTTGCCATAAGCCGTCAGAGATTTTTGAGCCTCTATGGTCAACTCCAACTAATATGTCAAGCAACTCGCTGTGGAATAGGACGGCAGCAGCACTTTCTAACTCTTCGTGATGGATTATCAGCCAACGAGCACCATCAAGCAAAGATAGGTCTGACGATTCTCGGTAATCACTGAACTTGACAATTTTCATAGTATCACCTGATTTTGAACCTCAGTAGTGCGACCGCGCCGCCAATCCCCATCAACTGTTGGCCGGAGTCATGGTCGGTTGAACACTGAATCAACACTCCACCATAATCTGCTAGAGACTGTGACCAAATTTGCCATGTCTTGCCGCCGATGGTTGATTCTTCATCTCTTAACAAATCGGCAGAGATCAACATGGTTTCAATCGCCCCCTCATTTAGTGCTCGGTCAATTTCCTGCGCCCCGTAAGCAACTGCGCCATCGGTTGAGATTCGCTTCCATGCCTCTTCTAAAATACTAATTTCATGACTTATTGCATAATCATCGAGTAGGTTACCTGCAAGGTTTTCACGCAATACCTCATTGGCCCCAGCTCTGCCTGACATCGAAGTGGCGATTGAGGACATGAAACGTGTTTGGCCACTACTGCGCAATTCTGCTAGTATTACCTCTCTAGCGTGGCCTGGGCCGCACAGAATTAATGGTGTTTCATCTGCGAGTGACTCGGTTAGTTCCTTGATGACTCGCTCGCGAAATTGTTTAGCGACTCCGGTTGATTGTTTGATATCCACTCGTTTACCGCCACCACGCATCGTCCACGTTGTTGATTCACGAAGTCCCCGAGGTGTGATGTGAAACAAAATAATCTCATCGTTTTCGACGACTGCAAGGGCAATTTGCACTTGTTTTGCGGCGTCAATAGCCTGCTGGAGGAGTTGCTGGTCGGTCTCCAAGAATGGAGTCTGGCAGGAGAGTTCAATCTCGTCACCAACACTTATGTTGTGGGTATGATAACTACCGATGTCAAGCTTTGCTTCTTCGATAATGCCGTGAATCCGCGCCACATCACTAAATGATTGATATTCAGTTGATTCAATTCTCAATCGAATCCACATTTTCTTGCGTTCAGCAACCTTAGCTCTACCTCCCTCCTCGCCGGCTGTTGTCTGGTCCCTTCGCTCGCCAAGCATACCAATTGACATGCCCCGACGAGCAAGTCTTGCCAGTGACCAAAGGTCATCATTGGTAGTAATGCGCAACCGCCAAAGCATTGACTCGCGCTTCAATACTTGCATCAACTCACCCAAAGACGCCAGTCTGTTTCCCGTCATCATCCATATCCATGTCAATGGCTGCTGGTCGCTTGGGCAAGCCCGGCATAGTCATCATATTACCTAGAATCGCTACTATGAAACCTGCGCCTGAATTCAATCTAAACTCTCTAATTGGGAGTGAAAATCCACTGGGCGCACCCAGCTTATTAGCATCATGTGAGAAGGAATATTGGGTTTTCGCCATGCAAACAGGCAGATTTCCGTAACCCCATGAGGTAATTTTGTCTAATTGTTTCTTGGCACCGGCTTCAATAATAACAGATTCTGCCTTATACATTCTAGTTGCTATCGCTTCAACTTTTTCCATCACCGGTGCATCTTTGAGGAATAATGGAGTAAAAGGACGACCGGCAGCGACATGGTCTTGAACAGCTTTTACCACTGCTTTCGCTAGTTCTTCTCCGCCTTCACCACCCTTGCTGTGAACCTCAGTAATTGTAACTGCGCGTGCACCACTTGCGTGTGCTGCGTCAGACAAGGCTTTGATTTCAGCAGCAGTGTCTGAAGTAAATTTGTTGATTGAAACTATAACTGGAACGCCAAAACCAGCCATATTTCTGATATGTCGGTCTAAATTAGTTGCAGCACCTATCGAAACAGCCTCAACATTTTCCGCCTCCAACTCGGCTTTGCTAGGTCGGTAACCTCCCCGGTTACCAAAAGCGCCACCGTGTAATTTCATCGATCTTATGGTCACATTCATGACTACACAATCAGGCCCTTTACCTGACGTTGCTGCTTTGATGTGCATGAATTTTTCAGCACCCATGTCAGAACCGAATCCAGCCTCAGTAACCACAATATCAGCGGCACTTAGCGCTAACTTATCGGCTATTATGCTTGAATTACCGTGTGCGATATTAGCAAACGGACCGCCATGAATGAAGGC
Source organism: Candidatus Poseidoniaceae archaeon (assembly GCA_013329865.1). Classification (GTDB taxonomy): domain Archaea; phylum Thermoplasmatota; class Poseidoniia; order Poseidoniales; family Poseidoniaceae; genus MGIIa-L1; species MGIIa-L1 sp8725u. The sequence continues at coordinate 5,899 of DUJJ01000135.1, read as the reverse complement.
TGGGTTGCCTTCCAAGGTTTGTACTAGATTAGGCAGAAAAGCATCTCTTAGTAGCAGTGCCATAGCACCGTGAGCGTCTAATTCGGATGCTTTTACCGGGTTGCCAGTTGTTGATTGACCAATTACGATTTCACCCAAGCGCTTCTTCAAATCGGCATAATCACTGGCTAACACAAGAATCGCCATAACTTCGCTGGCAGCGGTAATATCAAACCGATCCTGACGAAGATGACCATTAGCCGCTCCGCCCATACCGACCACGATATCTCTTAACGCCCGGTCGTTCATGTCAAGGACTCTAGGCCAACTAATCTTTGTTGAATCTAACTCGCATTCATTACCATGTTTGATGTGATTATCTATCAGAGCTGATAACAAATTGTGGGCAGAGGTAACCGCATGCAAATCTCCGGTGAAGTGCAAATTGATATCTTCCATTGGCAGTACCTGTGAGTAGCCTCCACCAGCCGCTCCGCCCTTGATGCCGAACACTGGACCCATAGATGGTTCCCTAATCACGCAGGTGGCTGATTGTCCAATACGACACAGTGCCTGAGTAAGACCAATTGTGGTTACTGTCTTACCCTCACCAAACGGAGTTGGATTAACAGAGGTAACCAAAACCAGACTCCCCTGAGGTTTTGCCATACGAGACTTGCACGCATCCCAGGTTATCTTTGCAACACTTCTACCCATGGGCATAATCTCGGTGGAGGAAATTCCCAGTTTCCATGCAATTGCTTCAATTGGTTCAAGATTAGCAGCATTAGCGATCTCAAGGTCTGTAGGCATAGCCAAACTACGTCTGGCTAAGTCCTTGAATGATACGGTCTAAATTACCACAACAGTGGCCAGTTGGGTGGCCCTATTAATCAGGCAACATTACTCTTCTTTCATGCTACCAAGGTAGTCAGGCAAGTCTACTCCTGCCATCTTAGCAACATCATGCACAGGAGGTAGTGACTTGATTAGGGAAGAAACGAAGTTTGCGGTACTGCCACCTTCGCCACCATTGCCAGAATCCCAAACAGTAATCTTGTCAATCTTTAAGTTGGCAATCGCTTCAGTTTGTCGAGCAACAATTTCTTCGATCTTCTCAACCATGAGTAACGTGGCAGCTGCCTTGGGGTCACCGCCCGCGCTGCTGACAAGTGACTGATAACCTGCAGCCTTTGCTTCAAGAACCGCTCTGGTTCCCTCCGCTTCAGCGTTGAATTTTGCTAGGATTGCGTCTGCTTGACCACGGGCTATTCTGCGCTGTCGTTCCGCTTCCGCTTCGGCAGCGATTTCAATTTGCTGCTTCGATACTTCCTCACGAGCGATTTCCTCAGCACGCAATCTTTCACCTTCGAGTTCATACTGCGCCCTTTCAATTTCTGATTGAGCCTTTCTTCTTGCAACTTCAGAACGTTGTAGCGCTTCTGCTTCTCTTTCCGCTAAGTCAGCATTGTAGGCAGCGATGTCAGCACGTGAGACGTTTTCACCCTCGACAGCCAGTGCTTCTTGTTGCTGAACGAATACACGCTTGTCAGCTTCAGCCGCTTTTTGTCCTTTGGATGCCTCAGCCTCAGCTTTAGCGACCTCAATCTCTCGGTCTCTATCTGCTGCGGCTTTTCCAACAGCACCATCACGGGCTGCCTCAGCACGGTCAACGGTTGCGTCAGCGATAGCAACCGCTGCTGCCTTTGCACCAATAGATGCAATATAGTCTGCCTCATCTGTAATATCAGTGATGTTAACGTTAATTAGGTAAAGACCAATCTTGTGCAATTCGGTATCCACGTTGGTAGATACTTTCTCAAGGAATGCTTCTCTGTCTTGGTTTATTTGCTCGATAGTTAGTGAAGCAACAGTCAAACGTAGTTGACCGAAAATGATCTCTTTTGCCATATCTTCAATTTGCGGAACCGGTAGCCCAAGGAGACGTTCTGCGGCATTCTTCATAACTGAAGGTTGGGTTGAGATACCGATTGTAAAGGTAGAAGGAACGTTAATTCTGATATTTTGCTGTGACAAGGCGTGTTCCAAGTCGATGGAAATTGTCATTGGCTTGAGATCTAAGTATGCGTAGTGTTGAATCAACGGCCAGACGATTTTACCGCCACCGTGGTAACACGCTGCTGAACCTTTATCCTTAACATTACCATAAACAACTAAAATCTTGTCAGATGGAGCCAATTTATATCTAGATGTTGCGACGTAAATCGTCACTAACAATACGAATACCAGTAATGCAATACCAATCAGTGCTAGCGCTTCTGCGACCATGTTGTTACCAATTCACACCCCTATAAGAGGATTCACCCCCCGTGAAGGTGCACTTTTGGAGGAAAGTTAGTTGTCTTCACCGCTTATATCAAGGGGGACAACAATCAATCGCTCAGCAATTGAATCGACAACTTTGATGAATTTACCAGTTTCCAGTTTTAAATTTACATCTTTTGCCATAGCTGATTCGGTCCTCAAAGCGCCTTGATACTCGACCTGAACCTGGCCCATCTGACCCGGTTGTATGGTTCGATAAACAGTCCCTCTAGCGCCGATTGCCTGGGAATGTTCGACCGTGTTATCTTGTTCAAGACTGGCCATCATTTGGAATACTTTACCGACGATATACATCGAAAATGTCCCAGCAATGGTGCCCGCAATAATTGCAACAAAGGCGTTTTGATCTGCCTGCGATACCGATAATCCGAAAATCCCGAACATCATAATAAAACTCAGTAAACCTTGGATTGTGAATAGATGAAATATGCCGTCAGCATCCATCTCAAAGTCAAAGAAACCGCCCGTGAAATCTCCAATCAGAATCAACAAAAAATAGATAATGAACAAGAATGTTCCGACAATCGCCATTGCTGCGAATAGAATGTCTACTCCGGTTATTCCTCCAAGCCCTATCATTTCAAGTAAATCGCCGAATAAACCCATACCTTCACCTGTCAATCACACGGAGCGCTCACTCATCAACCTTCCCGTCGCTTCATCACCGGCCTGATGTAAATGAAGTAATAATGACCATAGACAACAGGTCCTAGTGAGAATCCGAGGATAGCACCTATCGCCCACCAGGGGAGGTTCAAAGCTAACGTAATGGCGAAAATAATGACCAATGAAAGGATAATCGATAACTTCTCGAACATTACCCAAAATACGGTTTTGGCGTTTTGGTCGTCGACGTCAAGAGCTCTTTGCTTCATGATAAAAATATCAAGAAGATTTGACAAGGTATGACCTCAGAAAATAAGGTTTGACCAGGAAATTTCGGAGAAGAGTATGATGGCGAAATACA
>DUJJ01000135.1:0-2219 GCA_013329865.1 Candidatus Poseidoniaceae archaeon | reverse complement strand
TGGGTGTAGCGACCGTCATCTCCTTTTACTAGAGTTGTGCTTTCTGAGGTGCTATAATTCTGGCCAGCAGTAAATTCTTTGACGTTTTTACGGTCTTGATAAATGAGGAAAATCGTAGTGCCGATAATTATTCCAAGGCTCGGCCCGAAATAGGTGCCGAGGGCATCGTTAAATTCAGCCCACATTGCTGCCGTCATGTAAAGACCAAGAATCCCTGTCAGAGCAGCAATTGCCCCTTTGCCAGCGGTCTGGTTACTAATGAATCCTATTCCTGCCATGACAATGCTAAATGGTCCTCATTTTCAAAGGTTATTCCTATCTGTTATTCTCAACGGTGTAGTTCAAAAACAATGGCAATGAACGTACAATATGGCGGATGTTTACTACGCTGTTGCAGGACATCCCGTTAACCACTCACTATCCCCAGTTTTAGTCAATATAGTTGCCCAATATGTCTCCAAACAACTCACTCCAGGTCAAAGATTTAATCTGATTCAAACCGATTTAGTCGATGTTAAATACATTCAGGACGCCCTTGCGTGGGGACATGTCAAATTTATACCCGATAATGTTAATTGGGATTTGACCGGTGCACCGTTTGGTAAATTTCGTAACAAAGCGTTGATGCAGAAGGTTTTGGAATCGACCGCTGAGACCAATCAATCAATTGCCGGTTTGAGTCGAGAAAAGTTCAGTAAAATTTCCGCAAGTCTTCCTTTTAGTCATAAAGTAAATCTACCGACAAAATCCTTTCCTGAGGAGGTATGGATTAACCTGACCTCGCCACTCAAACACCAGTTAAAATCAGATGCAGTAATAGATTTTAATGACTCATCACTTATTGAATCAGTAAATACTCTTCGATGGGACGGATTTGGTTGGTGGTCCTCAAATGTCGATGGTTCAGGAGTTGCTAGGGTTGCACAGTATTTCGGAGTAGACATATTCAACGGAGCAGTGCTTGGGATAATTGGCGGCGGCGGAGCCGCACGCTCAACTGCTCACACGTGGCAAAAGTTAGGCGGGAAGGTCAAAATTTTTGGTGGCAAGCGTGATCTTAGTGATTATGAATGGCTTGAGATAACAAAAACTTCCGACAAAATCTGTGATTTCTTTGTTAACTTTGATGACGATACGGTGCCAAATGACATCGAAATCACTGGTCACGTAATGAAATCGAAATACCATAGTGTCGATGGTAGTTATGATGATAGAGTCGCCGTAATAACCGGAGACATCATCGATGGTAGATGGTTGCTAGCAGCGCAACATCTCGAAAGTTGGTCACAGTTGTGGGCGCCGCAATTCACCGACATGTTGCCGCCACTAGATTTGTTAGTCTCAATGTTGGTCGTGGCTGAATCGGTTCTCGCGTCATACTCATGAGACACCAATTTCAAAATATGACTAACTGGTCATTTAGATTACTTGGGATGATTTAGTTGAGACTGAACACGATGCTTGTGATTGCTATTTTATTACTTAGCATAGGCAGTATTGGCGTATCATCTGCTCATCCCCAAGAATCACAAAATTTCAAAACCCAACATACTGGAGTGGATTTTCCTGTTGGTTATGCGGATTTGGAAGCGGAGGGATACTCTGTCAGGATTGTTTACCCAGCGATGCAAGATGGTGAGGACCAACCGATGGCAGGTAATGGCCCATTTCCGTACACCGTATTTTTTGCTGATGAGGGTGAGAACAACGATGACTACGGGATTATTTCAGGGGAAATAGCCGAGCGTGGGACAATTGTGGTGATTACCAATGATTTTGATTCTGATGATACTGCAAACGTCGCTCAATCATTCAAATTGCTAGAGTCGATTGTTGAGTTGATGAACCAAACTAATTCAACAAACAATTTGATTGCATCATCGTTTGGTAATGTAGATCTTGACCATTGGGGCGTGTCAGGCCACGGTTCAGGTGCTGCAGTTGCCTATTCAGTCTTCCCATTCTGGCCCGAATCAGAACTTTCTGATGATATTCAACCCCCTCGGTCATTATTTGGATTAGGCATAGATTTCTCGGGCTGGGCCACAGGCGACGGATGGCACAACATCAAGCCAAGTGACTGGAACATCGACCCAGCATCTCCAGCTACCGGTTTGTTCATGACAGGGACGGTTGACGAAATTGCTCGTGGTCAGGATAACCTGCCGGTAATTAGTGCTACAGAGCAATTGGGATGGCACTGGATGCACGTGTTAGGA
>DUJJ01000053.1:853-3877 GCA_013329865.1 Candidatus Poseidoniaceae archaeon | reverse complement strand
TCCTACCGTCTTGTGTTTGGGGCTGGTGGAGAGATTGACGCCACTAGCGACCTAGCCTTGATGACCGAAAGAATCCGTGAATTGTCCGGGGATAAAAACGCCAAAGGCTTCGAAAAGTATGTCAAAGAAAACCGCAAGAAACTAGATTTGTCAAAAGCCTGTTTGCAAACACCGTGGACTGGTCCCTCAAACCTATTTACCAGAAGAGCACTACGTGTCGCTCAGGTGTTGAAGCCGTGGGCTTCGGTTGCGAGTGACCTAAGAAAGAACTTCGATGATGAAAGAATCAGACTCGCTATGTCGTTCCAAACCAAGTATCTTGGTATGAGCCCGTTTCACGCGCCATCATTATTTACCATTCTTGCATTCCTAGAATACGAGCATGGCATCTTCCACGCTCGTGGAGGACTTGGTTCGATAACTCCAAAACTCGCCAAGATTGCTGAGGGCTTTGGTGCCAAGATTAGAACCTCAACACCAGTTAAACAACTAATTTATGAAGGCAAAACGGTCGTCGGCGTCGAATTAGAAAACGAGACCATCTATGCCGACAAGGTTGTAGTCAACGCTGACTTTGCGCACGCAATGACCACACTTGTGCCTGATGAAAAGCGCAAGAAGTGGTCCAACAAGAAGTTGGAAAAGAAAGGCTACTCTTGCTCCACATTTATGCTATATCTGGGCATGGACAAAACCTATGATGACCAACCGCACCACCAAATCTACGCTTCTCAGCGCTATGAGGAAAACCTCAACGACATCACTAATCACAAAATTACCTGGGACGACCCTTCACTCTATGTGCAGAATGCCTGCGTGACAGATCCTGATTTGGCGCCTGAAGGCTGCTCAACACTCTATGTTCTGGTCCCGGTCCCAAACACTCATGAGTCAATTAACTGGGAAGAGTTGAAAGACGAATACCGTGACATTATCATCAAACAGATGGCAAAGTTAGGATTTGACGATGTCGCCGACCATATAATTTCAGAAACTATCGTCACACCAGATGATTGGGGTGCATCAGACATCTACCGTGGAGCTGTCTTCAATCTTGCTCACAACCTAAATCAGATGTTGTGGAGAAGACCACACAACCGATTTGAAGAAGCTAACAACTTGTACATCGTTGGTGGTGGCACACACCCTGGCAGCGGACTACCGACGATTTTTGAGAGTGCGAGAATTAGTAGCAAACTACTACTAGCAGATTTGGGATTAGATCCAGATTGGAACGGATTGAGCAATTGGTTCCCCGAAGTCAAGAAGCCGAAAGTTTCCATCAACAACTCCGGTTCGACCAAGAGAAACCACTCGTCTGGTGAAGGGCATGCAGCCTAGAATAATTGCGATACTTCTCGGCTCGGTAGTTATTCTGTCGGGGTGCGTCGCACCCTTAGACACCGAAGAGTCCAGCGACATCCCCCTTCAACTTGCATTCACAGCTGATACCCTTGATAGAGCTGAGGACGGGGATAGCGAATTCGTTCTAAAGCAAAGCCTAGAAAGTAAACCAGTTCTGATCTTGTGGATTGCTGCAGGTTGTTCTGGATGTCATGATTGGACTCAATTGATTAGAGAATCAATCGACAATGGTAGCTTGAGTAACTCAGTCTTGAGTGTCGTGAGTATGCACCGTTGGGCTAATATTGAATCTCCAGAGCGGGTAATGGAAGTCTTTGGTGAGGAAGACAACAACTCAAACTACACTCCTTGGCCAATAGTTATTCCACAGGAATCTGATAAAATCGTAGACTTTGATACGGGTGTGAAAACAACCTACACGGTTGTCGAGGGCTTCAACAACCCTGGCACACCGACGGTGCAATTGATTGGCCAAGATGGCGTCAAAATGTGGCAATCAAAGTCTTATTGGGCTAACTATTCTATGCTTCAGGAAGCGTGGAATGTTGCCGAATTAATATCCTCATCTTCTACCAACGAGTAATCAACCTCAAAGACCGTGAGTGCTAGGGTAAGCACAGTCGCCCCTGGGGGGGAGGCGGTGTAATCTTTGGGTGAAGGAATTAAACTGCCCGTAATCAACGGGCTGGGACGCACAAACCGGGTCGATAACTGGTGGTCTCAACCCCTGGCAATGGGCCTTGCTCTAACTCTAGCACTGCTCTACACATTCTGGCGTCTGTTCCTGCATGATACCGGTATCTACTACAAGTTAGATGGCAGTACTGTGATGTCACCAATATTCTCGCCAAATATACTAGAATGGGAATTATTTGGGCTTTCGGAATGGAATCATCCAAATTGGGTTAATGCTGCGATTCTTGTCCTGTGGATTCCGTTTGGATTCCGTGGCACTTGTTACTACATGAGAAGAGTCTACTACCGCACCTTCTTTGCGAGTCCCTCTGCCTGTTGGGTCGATGAGCCAGAAATAAACAAGAAACTGGGGTATAGGGGAGAAAAGCGGGTCTTTATTCTCAATAACCTGCATCGCTATTTCCTCTACGCTGCAATGATAATAATCGCGATTAAGTGGTGGGACGTAACCCACACATTGACTTTTGAAGGAGGCCAGTATGGCGTATCTGTTGGGACCTTCATTATGGGAATTGAAGCATTCTTGCTAACCATGTATGTTACCTCATGTCACGCACTGAGGCACCTGGCTGGCGGCATGCTGGATCGTTGGACAACTGGCATTAGCCAAATCAGGGGCAAACTATTCGGCAGACTCAGCCTTACTAACAGGTCCCACGGTTTCTGGTTTTGGACCTCACTATCATTTGTTTTTGTCGGCGATCTCTGGGTGTTCGCCGTAAACGAGGGCTACTTCGCCGGTTTAGCAGACTGGAAACTTATTTTGTTTTGAGGAATTGTTATGGCTGAAGATTTCAAGAGGTATGAATACGATGTCATTGTTATTGGTGCTGGAGGCGCAGGGCTAAGAGCGGCAATAGAAGCCGCCAGGAGTGGCGCTAAAACCGCAATAATAACCAAATCACTGCTCGGCAAGGCACACACAGTAATGGCAGAGGGTGGTTGTGCTGCTGCGCTGCAAAA
>DUJJ01000053.1:0-506 GCA_013329865.1 Candidatus Poseidoniaceae archaeon | reverse complement strand
CCTAGAGACGGTTGGAAAGTTCATTTCCATGATACAATGAAAGGTAGCAAATGGTTAGCAAATTGGCAAATGGCTGAATACCACGCCAAGGAAGCGCCTGACAGGGTAAGAGAATTGGAGCAGTGGGGGGCAGTCTTCGACCGCACTAAAAAAGACCTAATCAATCAACGAAACTTTGGCGGACACACATTCCCTAGACTAGCACACGTCGGCGATGCTACAGGTTTAGAAATCATCCGTACCCTGCAAGAGCGCGGGATTCACGAAGGTATTGATATTTTCATGGAGTATACAGTCAGACATTTACTCAAGGAAGGCGATAGGGTAACCGGTTGTGTCGCTTACACCAGAGTAGATGGAGACTTCCATGCTTTTTCAGCGAAGTCAATGGTGTTAGCAACCGGGGGCATTACTAGGGTTTGGTCGGTTTGTTCAGGTTCATGGGAATATACCGGTGATGGCCACGCACTCGCCTTGTGGGCTGGTGCCGAGTTGCGTGACATGGA
>DUJJ01000033.1 GCA_013329865.1 Candidatus Poseidoniaceae archaeon | reverse complement strand
GGGAATTTTTTCCTGCGCTGAATTAGCCATGAAAATCGTTTAACTAGACTCATGATACAACCTACAATAAATTGGCTACACTATCAACAATAAGCGTGGGGTACTGTTCAGCAGCCTCATCCAGTAGCGCAACATCTTCCATTGTAGCCTCGCCAGATAGCACAAGAATTCCAACACATCCAGCACGGTTCGCCATCGCTATATCCGTATATAGACGGTCACCAACCATGGCACACCGATGAGGCAACAATCCCAATTGTTCAATTTTATGTAGTATCATTCCGGCATTTGGTTTACCTGTAATGTGAACGGGATCTACTCCAGTAGTTGCTTTCAACATCGCCAGATAAGCCCCAACATCTGGCAGACCTCCCTCAGGTGAAGGACAAACCATGTCTGGGTGACTTGCTACTAGCGGAGTACCTTGATGAAGATAGATACTGCCTTGAGCGATTTTCTGATAAGATATTTCTGTATCATAACCTAACACTACATATTCAGGGTCTTCACTTGTGGTAGCAATACCATGAGTTTCAAGCATCGCTCGCATGCCTTCAGTGCCGATTAACCAGGTTTTTCTCACCCCGTTTTTGTCAAGCCAGGCTAACAGGTCGTGGGTTGACAACAGAATGTCTTCTTGGTTCGCGGGAATACCAAGATTATGCAGTTTGGCAAGGTATTGCGTAACTGAGCGGCTAGAATTATTTGATAAGAAAAATCGCTTAATACCGTTTTCACTGCATCTTTGTAAAAATTCTAGCGCACCCGGAATTAATTCTTCACCAAGGTATATTGTGCCATCCAAGTCCAAAAATACTGCATCAATTCCGTTTAGGCTATTGTCCACATAATCACCTAAAACATCAGTGTCTTGAACATGAACCATGGTGAATGAAGGTTTTCCTGTGCTTCTTTAGAGGCAATCATTTCGGTCATCATTTCCTGTATTTCGGGCTTTTTGCTCGCCTTCCCGACGAACCAGTTGAGCAGCCACTTTCTTCTGCTGAGTTTTTGCATGCGGTAAGAGTTAGTCAGCTCTGGGCCAAGAATTTGCCACATTTCAGTTTGATATTCGTCGGGCGATTTACCATCTATTATGTGTTTAGCAGCCAACTCACCGGTGACTAATGCATTACCAACTCCTTCACCGGAAAATGGGTCAACCAGTGATGCTGAGTCGCCAACCAAACGAATGCCGTTCATACTCGCCCGGCGCGGTTGATGCTTGGCTTTCTTACGCGGCGAACCAAAAGGTAATGCCCATCCTCTGCCGCTACCTCTTATCATATCTGCATCAGCAAATCGTTCTTTGAACAAAGGGTGATTTTCAATAACGTCCTTCTGTAACAAGCGCAGTTTTTTCTTTTCTTTTTCCAGTAGACTTACTACCATACCAATTCCGACATTAACTACGTCCTTGGAAACGGGGAATATCCAAAAGTATCCGGGCACCACAGAGTCGACAAAGTGTATTTCAATATCACCAACTCCATCACCGCATCCCTTGACATTACGCCAATATTCTCGATAACCGTCACAAAAGTGCGTATTGTCGACCAATACTTCATCAAAGGAATCTCTAACTACGGCTTTTGCAACAGGGCATTGATACCCTGCAGCACCAACAATCTCTGTCGAATAGTAGGTTCTTTCCTCTCCTTTGCGACCTCCTACTTTTACTGATACGCCTTTTGCATGGCGGCGATTTCCACTACCGTTCCCTGGGTCTTCTCCACCTTTACCATCATCAAACAAAACTCCAGTAACCAAACAATCTTGAATAACCTTACCGCCATTCTCTCGCACTAATTGTTGACATTTGTCAAATAACAGGTGATCGAATTGTTTTCTCGGCAGAGAATAACCAGCTTCAAGCCTTTGAACATCTTCCTCAGGCAGCGCTACTCTTACTGTGTTGCCTTTTGGCGATGAGAATTTAATTCCAGTTACTCTAAAATGTGGGGATTTTTCTAAGGTTTCTTTGACTCCTAGCGCCTTAACATGGCCAAGGGATTTCCCTCCTACAGCATCACCACAGACTTTATCGCGAGGCCAAAGACCCTTCTCTAATAGCAATACGGACTTTCCAGCCATAGCGAGGTAACCTGCAGCCGATGACCCACCCGGACCTCCGCCTACTACAATGGCGTCGAACGTAGTGCTGTCTGGCGGAATTTCCCCAGTATTGATTGGTTGTTCCCACGAATTGACCAATTCAGCCATGTGGTATGGAGTTCGAGCCACTCTTTGAGACTTATCTTTTTTATTCGTATTACCGGATAAATTTCACCATCATCATAATGCACTCGAGTCAACTGGGAATATCATGTCGGATAGTGGTTTTGCAAGCACATCAGACATGCTAAAAAGCTCAGATAGGCAACGGAAAATAGCAATAATCGCCTTGCTATCCGTCACTCTTGTTTGGGGTGCGACATTCATATGGATGAAACAAGCATTGGATGCCCTTGAATCAGAGAAAGAACTTCTTGGAACAGATGGGGTAGTTGCTTCACTGGTGTTTGCTCGGTTTGCTATTGCAGCAGCCATGATGCTAATCTTTTTTCGCAAGGCAAGAGAGTCACTCACCGACAAACAGATTTGGCTTGATGGGTTGATTTTAGGCACACTAATGTTCGTTGCCTATCTATCACAGATGATTGGTTTAGATGATATAGACCCTTCAGTATCGGCTTTTCTCACCTCACTTTATGTTGTTTTCACGGCGATAATAACCTCGATATATCGACTCAGACTACCCACTAAGATAATGATTCTTGGAGTTGCCCTTGCTACTTTTGGTGCAGGCTTCATTCAGGGTCCACCACATCTAACTTGGGGGGTGGCAGAATTCATTACAGTGTTCTGTGCATTGTTATTTGCCCTACACATTCTATTCACTCAGCGGATAACAATCAGAAGAGATCCGGTTGCAGTTTCAACCACTTCTTTCATAGTGGTCACGGCTTGTTCAGCATTGACGGCATTTCTACTAGGCGATGGGTTGAATCCAAAACAGTGGACTCTGATCTATTCAGACGGCGTCCTAATACCAATACTCTTGCTTGGTGTGGGCGGATCGTTCTTTTGTTTGCTGTTTTTGAACATGTATCAACGCTACTTACATCCTATACAAGCAGCGATTATTTACGCGCTGGAGCCAGTGTGGGCGACTATTTACGGGCTCCAGTTAGGCATGGTAACCTGGAGTTCTTGGATACTTATTGGCGGCGGGTCGTTATTTATTGGCAACATAATTGTCGAACTATTATCAAATAATGCCGACGAAACGGTAAATCAACGGTAAAAATGCGCATCGTTCAAAGTCCTCCTAGTTCTCGGAGTAATGAGAGGGGCACTTTGACAAAAGAATCAAAACCAAAATTTACTCATTTTGCGAGTAAAGCAGTACACTCGGGAACCAACCACGTCGGTGATGCAGTCAATACCCCGATTTTTCAATCCTCAACGTATAAACTGACCGATGAGCGATATGCCGGTTGGGCCGCCGGCGCGCACCACGCGTTACTGTATACCAGAATAACTTCAGTGAATGCAGAAGCCGTGATAGACAAAATATGTGCCCTAGAAGGAGCAGAGGATGGCGAGGTTTTCTCTTCAGGCATGGCTGCGATATCGTCTACACTAATGGCTATTCTATCGACCGGCGACCACGTTGTTGCATCTGCTGACGTTTATGGTGGCACTTATGGACTGATGACCGAAGAATTCCCCCGTTTCGGTATTGAGGTTACAATGGCCGACATGACGGATGTGTCTTCTTATGAGGCGGCAATCCAAGAAAACACCAAAGTTCTATACATTGAGACACTAACTAATCCAGTGCTCAAGGTTTGCGACGTTGAGGCTATGGCCACACTGGCAAAGAAACATGGCTTAGTTTGTATTATAGACAATACTTTCGCTTCACCTTGGGCATGCAATCCGCTTTCGTTAGGGGCCGACTTAGTAATTCACTCAACGACAAAATATCTCGGTGGCCACTCTGATATCATCGGCGGAGCAGTTGTTGGATCTAAAGAGCATATTGAGAATATATTCCATCGCAAAGTTCACTTTGGCGGCAGCGCGGATCCTAACTCTTGTTTCTTGTTAGAGCGCGGTATGAGAACGCTACATGTTAGAATGCCACAAATCTGTGATAACGCTGCGGAACTGGCTAAACGTCTTGATGCCCACCCAATGATTGAGCGAGTTAATCACCCATCGTTGAGCTCTCATCCACAATATGCTGTAGCCCAAAGAATCATGCCTAGAGGCACAGGAATGATTGGATTCGTTGTCAAGGGTGGCGATGATGCCGCACTTTCATTCATGAGGGGCCTAGAAATGATTTACGAAGCAACAAGTCTAGGCGGCGTTGAATCATTAGTAGAGTGTCCATTCAATTCGAGTCATATGATGATTCCAGAGGACGTTAGACACGCTGCTGGAATGGTTCCTGGTTATGTTAGGATGAGTATTGGCATTGAAGATATCGAGGATTTGTGGGCAGACATCGAACGCGGGTTTGCCAGCGTCTGAATTAAGATTCACCCGTGTCCATTTTAAGCCGGTCTAATTGATTGAACCACTGCTCCTGTAACTTCTTGACTTCCTTGTCAGAGCAATCGAGTAGTTGTTTCCCAGTAGCAAGTAGTTGCTTAGTCGTATTCATCCAAGCGCCGGCTTTATTGCGAGCATCACCCTCAAAGTGCCACTCCTGCCCTGAGGAACGTTCAGCAGCAAGTAACCACGCCCATGCAGCGGCAGCCTCAGAGATCGATGAATGTCTCGAGATTGCAATGCGCTCAGCTTTGCCTAACCCCTCTAGCAAACCAATTCTGATGAGGTCGACAATATGCCCACATGCACCGTCTAACTCCCCTTGCTTAGTTGGGATAAGTGATGATAATTTTGCCTTCTCTCGAGCACTATCAAGACTTTTCAGGAATTTTCCAAACGGCTTCGGTTTAGTGTTTTGTTGTTCCCAAATTTCCCTCGCTTCATCGCTAATTATACCAATGTGTTCCAATGCGTTAAGTCCGAAATCTTCCCACAAAGCACCCAACACGTCACCACAACTTGCACCTTCTATTATCTCAATTGAGGGTGTTTTTCTTTCCGATGTTTCACCACGCGTGTTGATTCGCAAACCTAGGTCGTCCTCAAATCCCGCTTCATAGCACACGAGTAATATGTAGGCTGCAAGGTCTCTCTCCTCAGCGGAGCCGGCTACACTTTCAAGCGCTTGCCTTACTTCATCAAATGATTCGCATTGGTAATACTTTGAATTGATAATTAACCCATCCTCGATTGCATCTAGAACAGACCGCCGGACAGCCTGTGCTACGACACTTTCATTCATTACTAGTCCTTGCCAGGCATCAAGTATTTTTCCGACGCCTTCTATTGCATTATCTGGCAGTAAATCGCCAGTTGGCCATCCCTCTGGCTTCCAAATTGCTTCGATATCGACGATTGATGGAAGAAATGGAGGCAACATTGACAGCGCAAGGTGTTGGATAAAAGAAGTGTCTTTTTTGTCACCAGTCTCTAAATCACTGAGGCCAATATAGACTATTGTTCCCTGGGAAAACGTTAGTTTGATGCAATCATTTAATTCGTTATCATTAGTTAAATCATCGGGATTTATGCCCTTTGTGTAGTAGATCGTTTCCTTGTTTGACTCAGCTTTGGTGAAGTTAAACCTCGATCGAGCAACGACATCATCAATCCATTCATCAGGTGGTGAAGGGTCTGGACCGGTGCAAACAAAACCACCCTTCCAAGAAAAAAAATACATGCCACGTTTAGCATGCTCTTCCCACGGAAGCATACGAAGTGTGAGGTTAGAAAAGTTCTGTAATCCAGCCAAATAGCCTTGTTTACCATCGCCCCGTCTGACGAATGATGCTGAGCCAAATGAGGCAGAAGCGAACTTCCCAACCGTAGTAAAATCCTCATCGTGGCAGGCGTGCAGTGAGCCTGCGAATGCTTTGGCAACAGGGTCTCCACGCTTCGCCATCATACGCTTTGATAGCCACTTTGTGTCCGATTTTTTGCGTATTATCCTATCCAATTCCTTGAGAGTCTTGGTTACGGGGTCTGTTCTACCCCAGCGCATCTTACCTTTCCATAGCATAGCCGGCAAATGAGCATGGGGATTTTCTAATAACTTAGATAAGTCTTTTTTGAGTTTTTTTGCCGTTGCCTCATTAGCGTGTTTTGTGCCGCGTAGGCGGACCTTTTGCTTTTTTTGACCGGGGAATTCAACTTTTGCTGGTCGTGCCATATATCCCCCTCGTGGCAATGCAGTCACAGATATGGTTTGAGTCCTTCGCGACTGTGACTTAACTGTTGAAACAGATTGATGATACAGATAAGCCTCGGACCAACATGCCCGAGGTGGTATTGCTTGGGATTGCTCAGGACGGTGGTAGGCCACAGGCCGGTTGTAACAAACAATGTTGCATCGGATTGTCCCCCACAGAAATCAGCTTTCCGACATCACTAGGTATCATTGAAATCGATCGTTTACACGTAATTGACATAAGCCGCCATCTTGCAAGCCAATTACAGTTTTTAGGGAATCAAACACCTAGTGACATATGGCTTACTCACGCCCATCTAGGGCATGTAGACGGACTTGGTTTATTCGGGCGTGAAGCCATCAACGCAAGCGGCATAAAACTCCACACTTCGAATCAGATGGCTGGTTTGATCAAACGTGTGCCGCAGTGGGAAATGATGGTCGAGCAAGGGGTCTTTTGTATCGATGAGTTCACCGATAAGAAAACCGAAGAGTTTGACGACTTTACCATCACGCCAATTGTAGTTCCCCATCGGAACGAACTTTCTGACACCCACGCATTCATCATACGCGGTAAAAATAAATCGCTGCTCTATTTACCAGATCATGATACTTGGCAAGAAACACTTGACTTACACGGTGCTGCAACCATTCGAGATTGGTTAACTAATCTCGCAGTTGATATTGCACTACTCGATGGAACATTTTGGTCAGCTGATGAGTTATCATCACGCAATCAGGAGAAGGTCCCACACCCGCCGATAAAACAGACATTAGAACTACTTGGATACAAACAGCAGGGAGATCCAGATATCATCTTCCTTCATCTGAATCATACCAATCCTGTGTATGATAAGTGGGGCGAAGAGCATACCCAGGTGGTTGAAATGGGTTGGAAAATAGCCAATCAAGGCATGCGCTTTAGACTGTGATTAATCAACCTAGACCGGGTTAACAGAATAGTCTAAAGAAACCAACTCAATTGTATAACTAACATCTTGACCATCATCATTACTATTACATCCCAGCCCTCCACCATTCTGCACAGTAACACCGATCACTAAGTCATGCGTGCCAAAGCCAATACCGCCGCCATCTAACATTGACTCAATATCTGCTTTCGTCATATTGCTTACATTAGTGTTCAACAGACTTGAGTTGTGCCAATTTAGTTGGAAGTCGAATGAATTAGTATCAGCTTCTCCAGCACTTAGGTCAGCATGCGAGATGGTTGCTTCTACCGTATCATCTTGTGGGGGCTCGGCTACGGCACATAGAGGGCCATTTATCGTTTCAGTATCTTCATGCGTAATGGTCACTAAAACACCGACAATATTCATGCCATCTAGTGATGACATGGCATCATCGGAACTAGCGTTGATTGTTACTGAGCCTCCGTCCTCAATGTATTCGGAGCCTTGAGCAATTTCGTAAAATGAATATTCTCCAACTACGGAATATGTCCCGGTCTTGTCCGACGCATCGCTTGCATCCGGTGCAATGGCGTAATATGAGTATTCCACGCCACCGACCAAGGCAACCATCGCCACCGCACCAATTGCGGCAAACTGCTTAGTTGGCAGGCTGTAACGCCCCAGGGGGTTGGGACTTGAATCGTCTCTGAACCAACATAAGCTAAAGTGAACTGCGAATGCAGCACCCATGCCGGGAACAGACGGGAAAACATACTCGCCAAAACCCATAAGAGTCCATATAAAAACACCAAGTAAAGCGGCAACCATCATCGAAATTGTATGTTGAGAATCTGGTTCGTAACCAGCCATGCGGATTAGGATTAGTGGCACGAATATGCCACCTAAGCCGTATACTGCGAATACAACTAGGGCGAATACAGAATCCCCAAAGCCCGGAAATTGTTGACCGACTAATGATATTCCAGTAGCAAGCGCAGCAACTACCAGCGTTACTTGTTTAGTCCTTCCATGGTCTTGTTTCCATTCTGGCTTGATGTCATCTGTGATTGCTGCGGTGCATGCAAGTACTTGACTATCAGCCGTTGACATTGTTGCGGCGAAAATCGAGGCCAAAATTACCCCTCCTAAAATTGGGTTAAGGCTCTGAGCTAACATTGGCAATCCAGACTCTGCCTCACTTGCTGAAAGAGTTCCATCGAATATTGCCCGACATGCTAGACCTATTATGAACATCAGCGCGATAAATGGTGTTTGCCAGACGAAGAACCACACCATAGCTTGCTTCCGATCAGAGTCATCTTTCAAGGTCATAACTCGTGAGACGACTTGAGGTTGCCCAGCGACACCAAGTCCGCCAAGGAAAAAGGCAGCAATCCACAAAGTTGCGCCAAATTTGAGTCCAGAGGGATAGATGTTTACCATCGAGGAGTCAATGCTAGCTAATTCATTGTGAAGGCCAGACAACCCCCCAACTTCTCCCATAGCAACTACGCAGAGGATAGTCGAGCCAACTATCATGACACTAGATTGAGCAGCATCAGTCCAGATAGACGCCCTTATTCCGCCAGCGTAGCAATATGCGACCACTAACACAAACCCGATTAAAATTCCAGTAGTCTCCGGCCAGTCGAGCATCGAATTAAGCGCCACGCCTCCAGCAGTAAGTTGTGCTGCCGCATAAATTGCGAGGAAAAACACCGATAATATTGCTGCTATTTCGGCTTCTCGTGCTCCGGTTTTGCTTGATACAAGTGAGGATAAAGATCGGAGATTTCTTTCACTACCCTCCTTTTGGATATACTTGTATAACCATATCCAAGCAACTAGCTGGCCGATAGTCGACACCAA
>DUJJ01000080.1:8241-9373 GCA_013329865.1 Candidatus Poseidoniaceae archaeon | reverse complement strand
TAGGTGCATCCCATCCTAACATAGCCGAAGGTATCGAAATTTTCTTGTCAGGTTATGTAAATTGCGATAACTCTCTGGGTCCCTTAGCCGAACTATCGGGCGGGATGCCACCACCTGCGGGGGAGGTGCTGAAGCGCCTAGATGATGTTCGCTCTAGAGTTAGATATCACGGCTAGTCTAACCTACCAGCAAGCGCATTTCTTCAACGCTCTTCAATTCTGAGTGGTAAATTTGTTCGATTGAATCATACAAATCATCGGTTTGCTCGATTAACGGTAATAATTCAGCATAGACCTCAGAAGCTCTAATTTCGGTTTCAAGTGAGTAATTCAGCATTTCAGTATAATCTGTAGTGTGTGTAATAGGGTGGGTGTTACGCTCCGTGACTGGAATTCCTCCCAATTGCACAATACCTTTTCGAACAATGTCAGCGTGTTCTATTGATTCTGTCATCTCAGTATTAAACATTGGAGACAGTTGTAAACGGTGTATTCCGGTGACATTTGCGGCATAGTGTGCATACATATTTATCGCTCTCAACTCCCATCCTAAGGCAGCATTCATTTTCTCAATTAATTTTGTCATAATATCAACTCTTAGGGCACACTAAATTTCCCTTCTAGTCTGTCCCTTTCGCAGAGGCATCATACTAGTTGTAAATAAAGTAATCCAAAAATCAGTTGATTTGTAGTCTGTCGCCTAGTTCCCAACCGACAAATGCACCAATAATACACAGTATAAATGATAGCGATGAGTAGGCCAACGCTAGAGTGTATTGATCATTTTTAAGCAAGTCTACTGTCTCAATCGAGAATGTTGACATTGTAGTAAAAGCTCCGAGCAATCCAACTCCGAGAAATAGTGTCGCATCTTTGGATACGAGGTTATTAATCGCCATAACTGATAATAGCCCAAGCGCAAAGGATCCAATCACATTTACCATAAATGTTGACCAAGGAAACTCACCACCAGCAATGGTGTGACCTATTGCATATCTCAAAACTGCACCGATTGCTCCACCAACAGCGACTAAACCTAGTTGTTGAATCATATTATTGCTAGGTGGTCTTTGGTGTTAAATCATCTCATTAAATTGAATTATTATCATCAGTTTGAGGATAGGGATGATAAC
>DUJJ01000080.1:0-7846 GCA_013329865.1 Candidatus Poseidoniaceae archaeon | reverse complement strand
CTTGCTGAAGCGGACGAACATTTGTCAAAATTAGGGTATCGAGTAAGACAATTAATTCCCAAAACAGATCTGCTGTATGAACCACAGGCAGATTCTTTAGAGGTCGTTGCAGAGTCTAAACTAAAACAGGCTCTCCAGCATTTGCCGGATAGTTTTAATGAAGGCGATATGATATTGGTTGAAGACGCCGGATTATTCATTTCGGCGCTAGACGGTTTCCCTGGTGTCTATTCCTCTTACGTTTACTCAACAATTGGCAATCCCGGCATAGTAAGACTGCTGTCTCATCTAACTACTGAAGACCCGGTATCCAGTGCAAATCTTAGGTCTGCTTACTTCAAGGCAGTCGCTGCTTTGTGGTGCAACGGCGAATTCATGATTGCTGAGGGAGTTTGTCCTGGCCACATTGCCATTGAAGCCATGGAAGGGAATGGGTTTGGTTTTGATCCAATATTCATTCCTTACGACTTGGATGAAACTCTCGAGCCCTTGTCTGCTGGAAACTATGGTGTCCACAGTACTCACGGCAAAACATTTGGTGCTATCGATGCAAATACTAAGCAGATGTTCAGTCATCGAAGTAGAGCATTACAGAACTTGTTCAACCAATTGCCATCAGCATGATAAATCAGAAGTAACTGGATAATGATGAGGGGCATGGGATTTTTCCGAACAGTTTGTGCACTTGTCGCTGCCAGTGCGGGAATTTTCTATTTGACCTCTGCATCGAGCCTATCTAGCGATGGTAAATGGTCGCTTATTGGCGTCACCTTCGTCGCGTCCTTAATGTGGGTCCTACTTGGTGGAAGGGGGGTAAAAAATAATTCAAGGAACAGAGCAGAAACCTCAACCGACGCGACTCCAGAGCAAGATTCCGAAGTAGAACTAGAGCCCTCCGATGGTGCCGATATTCCTGCTCCAGTAATTGAAGAGGAAAACCTTGACGGTGTCTCTCTAAGAGAGCGAAAACTGGCAAAAATCCAGGCGGCAAACCAACCGGAAGAAGATGATTCAGAAGTTCAAGAAACCATTGTTGAGGTTGAGGTTACTGTTGAAAATGTTCACACTGCAGACGAGTATGTGGTTGAAGTAAGTCCAGAGTCAGTCGAAGATGCTGATATTGAAATGACCGTTTCCAACCGTCGAGTAAAACATCAAGAAATCCGTCAGCGAATAGAGAAACGCCGAAGGAATCAGTTAGCTGAAATCAGAGCATCGACCGTCAGGATGTGGGAGCAATATAATGAGGGCGAGGATATTGTTGCACTATTACAAAACCCTGAACATGGGTTGACTGTTGTTGATGAGCCACAGAAACCTGAGGCAGGTCACGTATACGGTGCAACATTTATTCGACTTGATGAGGCAACTATCCTAAAGTTGAGAACGCCGCTTGATTCTGGTTTCGAAGAAGTTGAGAAGAAATCATCACCTGAAGGGCTACCTGACTTAGGCAATATGCCGCTCCCGCCGTTGCCCGATGGCAATATGCCGTTGCCGCCGTTGCCAAACGCTAGCGATGCACTGGCTGCCATGAAACTACAGATAGATGAGGACTGATTCGATAGGCTATCTGTCAAGCCATTTTGGCTTATCTCGTTGCATAAATGCCCTTACGCCCTCTTCTTGGTCGTGGCTATCGAATAACTTAGCGAATTCTTCCGCTTCTATTGCAATTCCTTCATCCAGAGTACTGTTCAATGCCGCCTTTACTACTCGTTTTGCTGTCGTCACAGTATAACCGGATTTACTCGCTATTTTATCGGCGATGTTTATGGTAAATTCACGCAGATTTTCGTGCTCACAAACATGGTTGACCAGACCAATATTTCGTGCTTCATCTGCGGTTATCATCTCGCCAGTCATAATCATTTCCAAGGCTTTGCCGTAACCAACTAATTTTGCTAATCTCTGAGTTGCTCCATAACCGGGAATTAACCCAAGATTAATTTCTGGCGTTCCAAATTTTGAACGCTCAGAAGCAATTCGAATGTCACATGAGCAGGCAACCTCACACCCACCTCCCAATGCGAAGCCGTCGATCATTGCAATGGTCGGTTTGGCCATGGACCAGATTTTCTCAACAGCATTATCAGTAAATTTTACTTTGGTTGCTTTGCTATCCATGCCAACAAATTCTGAAATATCAGCCCCAGCGACAAACGCGTTAGGTTTTGCTCGTTTACCTTCCTCAGCCGGCAGCGGTTCCGCCCCAGTTATGACTAAGCATCTAATTTCGGCATTTGATTCTACCCACGTGCAAAGTGCTTTCAATGACTCCATGACTTCAGCATTTAGGGCGTTGAGCTTGTTTGGTCGATTTATCGTCGCAATAGCAACATATCCGCTTATTGAAGAGCCGGATACTGGTATTTTTTCTATTTCTAACACAGAGGTATTTGGTTCGTCCATAGCGTTCCCAATACAATCAACTTGATGATTTATCCTGTCATGGCAAAATCCAATAATACAAAGAATAGGACGGATAGCAGACTGTATGGGTGACTCTCAGCCATTGGTCAAAGCAATTGACATGGCAAAAAAGTATGGCGACTTTATTGCCTTACACCCACTCAACGTTGAGGTCCATTCCGGTGAGTTTTTCGGAGTATTCGGCCCTAATGGCGCTGGCAAGTCAACTTTCATCAAACTGTTAACTGGGCAACTCAAGCCAAGCAAAGGACAAATCGAGGTCTTGGGCATAAACGCCACGAAATCACCTCAGAAAGTGAAAGCGAATATTGGTATTGTTCCTGAATCGGAATCACCACCATCATACCTTACCCCGGTTGAGTTTCTCCAGTTTGTGGCCAAACTGCGTGATATTGATGATAGTGATAACAAGGTTGAGTATTGGCTGGATTGGTTTGGCCTTGAGGAGAAAAGAAACACGATGTGCAAAGATTTGTCTAAAGGCCAGCGACAAAAGGTAATGCTTGCCTCAGCCTTTATCCACAAACCAAAGCTTCTGTTCTTAGATGAGCCATTCGCCAACCTTGATCCAATATATCAACGCAAATGCCGCGAGTGGTTACTTGAACATGTCAGACAAGGTGGCACAATTTTTCTCTGCTCCCACGTCCTCGAGATGGCCGAAAGAATGTGCAACAGGATGGCGATAATAAATGATGGAAAGGTATTGGCTGCTGGCACAGTTAGAGGGTTGAAAGAGAATCAAGAGGAAACCTTGGAGGACGTATTTATCCGCCTGGTTGGGAAATCTATCGAGGACGTTGAGCGATTATATGATCGAGACTTAGCCGAGGAGGAATAATTTTGTCAGGCGCTCATATATCTTCGAGGGAGTGGGACAGTGAAGATAACTCGATTCCACTGGTAAATCTAGGAACGCACTGTGGTGGCCAAGAATTGCTCACCCCACTGAGGGGTTTGTCATCTTTTATCGCAACATTCAGTGTTATGTTTAAAGAGGAATTTCGTAAGAACGTTGAGTTTGCGAAGGCTAGACAGATGGTTCTGTTCCCGCTGTTATTGGCACTGGTGACAATGGTGTCGACAATAGGGTTGCAATTCCTGGTCGGGGATTCAGCGGCCCAAACCTCAGATACAGAAGCCAATAGTTTCACCTGGCAAGAGTTGAGGTTCGCTCTGCATCTTCCGCTGCTGATGTTTAGTCTTGGTATGGGGACATTTGCCTTCATGGGTCGGGATGCTTTAGTTAGAAGAACGGCTACTAAGAACCATCTATTAGCCTCACCCGCACTCCAGCCACTACCCAATTCAATGGCTCACTTTGCTTATTTCGTCAAGGATTTAGTCTTCTACGTGTTACTAATTTTATCGCCAATCATTCTTGGTATGGGCCTCGGTAAAGCGCTTGACACCTTTTTTGGTATCACCACTCCACTGGAATATTCAAGTTTACCTTGGACGTGGTTTGCTATGGTTGCAACCCTAGCTCAAGGCTTAGCAATTTCATTTCTAGCATCAGCCTTGTGGATGAGAGGCAGACCTTACACAATTTTTGGGCCAGTTGCAGTAGTATTATTCGGTGTTATTGTTGGAGTTGGCGCCCTTGATGCTGAACTAATATTGATTGGTCTTCACCTCCAAACGAGCAAAAGTGTGCTTCTTGCTATTGGTGGATTCAGTCTGTGTATGTTCCTTGGTTATCTGTCTTCACTGCTCATAGTTGATGACTTTGATGTCAATGTGGTCCAAAAGGGTGACCTGTTCAAGCCAACATATGCCAAACTTTCATTCCTCGGTCGCGGTGAAATTAGATTGATCGTCGCAAAAGAGTTTGTCGACTTATTCAGGTCAGGTTCGATCAAGAAAATGGTTGTATCATACACAATTCCGCTAGCGGTGCTGCTTGGTATGGCTTGGTTGATTGACTTTGCTGAGGCTCCAATACCAATCAATCTTCTATCATATGCGCCGTTTCTAGGCTTCTTTGGCTTCAATTTTTACTCATGGTTAACGATTCTCGATTCACCCGAGTTCATGAACGGTTTGCCGGTAAGGGTGCCCCAGTTAATTCGTGCAAAGGTCTTGGTGTATTTTCTAATCACTTCCTGGATTTCGCTAATTTTCATCGTCTTGATGGCTTGGCGGCTCAATGAGTGGGCAGCGTTGCCAACTAGCATTGTCGTAATGTTTGCCAACTCGATTTACATCGTTGCTCTGACCGCATTCTTGATGGGGTTGAGGCCGAATAAAGCAATTTTTGATGCTTCGATAATGGTGTGGTTTTGGATTGGTACAGTTCTACCATTACTCGGCCTATTTCTTCTTTCGTTCACCCAAGGTGATGTATCACTTTACGGTAATTGGTGGGAACGGGCGTCCCAAGACGGTCTGGCAGCCACTGCGGGTATGTATGACGAGACCATGGTCAGGCAAGGATATGTTGGGATGTTAGGGATTTCCGCCTTCTTACTATTTGCGTCTGGAGTGTTGTGGAAGTTAATGGATCGAAGGTGGGGGAAAGCCGAATTCAGCAATTAATTCATTATGAATGGTTTGTAATTCAAAATGAATAATAGGCATATATTTGGGGCATAACTTGTTGGTTTAATGCATGGGCCATGCTGTTGCTGTTTGCGGAATGCCGGGTTCAGGCAAAGGAGAATTTGCCAAAATAATATCCGACAATGGGATACCTGTGAGATCGATGGGCGACATGGTGCGTGCTGAGGTTGCGGCACGTGGTTTAGATGGCAGTCCCACCGTTTTCGGTGAGGTTGCAGCTGACTTACGGAGAAAGTTTGGCGATGATATACTGGCCAAGCGCCTTGCCGATGAGGTCTCCAATTTGATGCTTAATCATTCGATTGTGCTTATTGACGGAATGCGAGGAACTGCCGAGTATGAGATGTTTAGCGCTCGATGGGGTTCCGATTTCACTAGCATTGCTATCATAGCCAACCAAGACGTAAGATTTCAACGGACGCAAAAACGGGGTAGGCCAGAAGATGGTGACCGCCAGCAGTTCCAGATTAGAGAGGATAGGGAGGCTGGTTGGGGTTTGAATTCTCTCATAGAGCAAGCAGATTATTCTGTAACCAACGAATCAACTCTGATGGAATTAGTTGAGGCGACCAATGGATGGCTGTCAGAGTTTAGAAAAAATATCTCATGACACGCACTATTTGCGTTGACTGTGGCCATTTTTGACCATCCTTTCACCGAAGTGTTATAGTTATCCAATGTATGTCGTTAATTGTATCGGCTGGGGGTGATGGTTTGGCAAGAAAACGTGGCAAGCGCGGAGATTCAAGAAAACGGCAGCGTGCACAACAGCGTGCACAGTATGACGAGCTCGATAAATATCCGGTGATGCCACCACACGCGTTTGCTCGCGTAGTTCGTGACAAGGCGACATTGAACATCATTTATCAGATCATTGAACCACCAATGACCAAGAAAGAGGAGCAGTATCGAGAAGAGATTATGGATATATTCATCAGATCTCTAACCGCCAACATCGATGAGATTGACGCTAACCCGGATGCATATCTGAGAACTGCGATGGATAAAGTCATCAAGTCATACGGTATGAAAATCAATAAGAAATCCAAGTCTAAGATATTTTACTATCTCAGGAGAGACCTGATTGGCTATGGTGAGATGGATGTTTTGATGAACGACGCCAACGTGGAAGATATTTCACTTGACGGAACGAATGTCCCGATTTTTGCTTACCACCGGAAATTCGAGTCAGTCGAAACTACGTGTATTTGGAAAACCGATGATGAACTTGAGTCATATGTTATCAAACTAGCACAGCGCTGTGGTAAGCACATTTCTGTTGCCGACCCGCTTCTTGATGCAACACTGATGGACGGGTCGAGAATTGTTATGAAACTCGGGCATGAAGTTTCAACCAGAGGTTCATCGTTCTGTATCAGGCGATTCAAAGATGACCCGTTCTCTCCGGCCGATATTATTGCGTTCAGAACCATGTCCTCGCTGATGGTGTCTTACCTGTGGATTGCTTTCCAGAATGAGGTTCCGATGTTGTTTGTCGGCGGCACTGCATCCGGTAAAACTACAACACTGAACGCCATGTGTATCTTTATTCCATGGCAAATGAAGATTGTTTCCATAGAATCAACCAGAGAAGTGAACATCCCGCAACCAAATTGGGTTCCTGGGTTAACCAGACAAGGTTTTGGCGGTGAGTCCACTGAGGGAGTAATTGGTGAGTTCGAGTTACTAAAAGCTGCATTGAGAGAGCGGCCAGAATATATCATTGTGGGTGAAATCAGAGGTGCTGAAGCCTATGTTCTATTCCAGGCGATGGCTACTGGGCACTGCGCTTACTCAACAGTTCACGCTGATTCAGTGCCCTCGCTTGTCCACCGCTTGGAAAACAAACCAATTGACATCCCGCGAGTATTGCTACCCGCTCTCGAGGCATGCTCCATCCAGATCCAGACGAGAATCAACGGTAAGCGTGTCAGAAGAACGAAGCAACTTGTGGAAATTGTGGGTATAGATCCAAACTCACTTGAAGTCATTACCAATGAAGTGTTCCGCTGGGACGTAACGTCCGATGATTTTATTTTCAGTGGTAAATCATACGTGTTGGAAAAAATCATGGTCAAACTAAATTATTCACAAGATGACATGCGTCGAGAACTAAGAACCCGAAAGCGAATCCTTGAATGGATGGTTCTAAACGATATTAGGAAAGCAGACCAAGTATCACAGATTGTTACAGAATATTATGTACGTCCTAATGAAATTCTAGCTCGTGTCGACGGACTACGTTGATGGGAGAGATATAGATGGAACTGACTGCTTGGCAAAGATTCTGTAATAGAATACTTGGCCGAATTCTAAAAAAGCGAGCTCGAAGAGATACTGCTCTGTCTGAGAATCTAGTCAAAGGCTCAATGGGTGTAATGCCTGAAGTTTATCTTTCGACAGTAATTTTCACCTCAATCGCCATTGCACTGGTCTGTTGGGGAATCATTGGTATTTTCTTCGCCCCGGAAGTAGGTGTAATCGCTTTCTGGGAAAGCCTACAAGACCCGGCTACAGTAAATCCATGTTTAGACTGGGAATATTGGGAGCCAGAACTGGTCGACAAATCAAAACCTGGCAACGGATGTCCGGAATATGCCACAAGAATCTTCCCTCCACCGTTCAAGTTTTTGATTTTAGCACTCCTCGGGGCTATTATCCCATACTCGGGCTTTTTGATTGTTAGAGGTGGTGCCAAGCGAGAGGCAGACCGAAGAGGTGCTCAAATTGAAAAATACCTGCCATACGCAGCATCCTACACCGCTGCGATGTCAGCTGCAAATGCAACGCCAGCCAAGATTTTCCGTTCATTAGCTATGAACAAGGACATTTACGGCGATGTTTCAGAGGA
>DUJJ01000016.1:4900-8716 GCA_013329865.1 Candidatus Poseidoniaceae archaeon | reverse complement strand
GTAGCGCTCAGGTAGCAGTCTTCTGGGATATCGTTACAAGAATCATCGCTGTTACCATCCTCGCAAGAGTTTGCCATGCCCTCATAAACCGCAGTTAGCTCAAGAATTAGTTCTAATTCGTGGATTCTGCTGAAGTTTTCGGTAGCCCAGTTTTCGAACTGACCGTATGCAGCAGTGCCTTCACCACCAACCAAACTATCACCAAAGTCGTGGTCCTCACGATGGTAATCAGTAACACCTAGGGAGGGAGCGACGTCGAGAATTAGTCCTGCCATACCACCAACGTGAGGAGTGGCCATCGAGGTTCCAGATATTGCCATGTAGTATAGGTCACCCTGTGTCTTGGTGGTGGCATCTATTGCCGTGCCTCTTGGCGCAGTTGCCCAGATGTTTCGACCCGGAGCGCCAACATCGGGCCAAGTATGCTGTTGGTTCATACAGCCTCTTGACGAGAACGAGGTAATTGCCGAACCATCATGGGTAAGTGCGGCAACAGAAATCGCTGATGGAGTATTAGCGTAGACGTTGGTTTTCAGACCACCGGAACATTCGCCGCCGTTACCCCCTGAGTTTGAGGCAGCAAAGATTACCGCAACGCCGTTTTCAAAGGTTAATCGGTCGGTAATTTGAGCGATTGCGCCATTGGGATCGTAGTCGCCATCTGTACCCCATGAGTTAGATACTACTCGAATGTGATACGGGTTTTGTCCCGGTATGGAATGGATGAAAGTCCATTCTAAACCTTGTTCGGCAGCAAAAATCGAGGCGCCGTCACCGGTTCCCAGTGCAACCATTTGGGCGCCTTTGGCAACACCAGCCCGGCGGCCAGCGCTTGCATCGCCATTACCAGCGATAGTGCCGCCAACGTGAGTTCCATGGCCTGAGGTAGTGTCGGAGTTCCTAGTTTCAGTCCATACACCATCCCACTTAGCAGAGTAGATTACCTTGTCACCGGTCCAGGGTTCCAGATAGTCGAAGTCAGGATGACCAGCATCGACTCCAGTATCGAGGTCGACTATCGCCGTGCCATCACCGTCCCATTCAGTGAACGCCAAATCGACATCGTGTTGGATTGTGCCGTCTGGTGATACAATTACTCGATCCCAGGCGTCAGTTGCCTTGACCACGTGAGTAGTCTCATGCATCATTGCGCTTGGGTCAGTTGGGTCACCACCCCATTCAGGTGGCAGGTAAAAGAAGTCGAGAATTTTGTCCAACTCTAAATATTCAACTCGGTCCCAGTTTGAAATCTGACGGATATCTTCTGCCTTAGCCTCAATTAGGCCGCCGTCAATCAACGGGGCATCACCAAGAATCGTCGCACCAAACTTCTCGAGTTGTTCGCGGTCAGCGTCGCTGATTGGCGAGTTTAATTGGAAAATTACTGGTAATACGGTATCATACTCTGACTCATACAATTCCTGTTGTAAGTCATGATTCATCTTGTCATAATTACCCATTGGATTGACTTGGTCAGCCAGTGGCGCGGCAGTGGCACCAACCATCAGCAACTGCAACAGCAGCGCTGCGAAAATTACTATGTTCCTGTTGTTACGCATTGTTCCACCCATGAATTACTTTGTTCTAATGCCTTATTTATCATTGTTTGACGGTGCTGGCCTTGGTAAACCGTCTTCCTTTACCGTGTTCAAGACAACGTGGGTGAATGACCTTGTTACCCCATCA
Organism: Candidatus Poseidoniaceae archaeon; assembly: GCA_013329865.1. Lineage (GTDB taxonomy): Archaea > Thermoplasmatota > Poseidoniia > Poseidoniales > Poseidoniaceae > MGIIa-L1 > MGIIa-L1 sp8725u. The sequence goes on along the minus strand of DUJJ01000016.1, from coordinate 7,030 downwards.
AGGGTAAACACGGTTTTGGTTAAATCGTCTAAGTCGGCCCGATTTTTCACTCGTGCAAGAACAATTGAATCCCAATCACCTGTGACGTCATATACCGAAAACACCCGAGGGTCAGCAGCTATTTTTTGTTGAACGTCAATCATTTTACCCTTAGCAATCATCAATCCAGCCATTATTGTCATGTTCCACCCAACACTTTCTGGATCGATTACCACACTATACCCCTGAATTATCCCCATGTCTTCCATGCGGCGGATTCGGTTGGTAATTGTCCCTTGAGCAACTCCGACCTCACGGGCTAATTGCCGTTGACTGGCTCGGGCATCGGACAGCAGAGCTGCGATGATTGCTCTGTCGACATCGTCCAAATCCATATCTGGCACCAGCGAAGCCTAGACTTACTATTCTTCAAACTTCGCTAAACGAGGTTAGTCGTGGTTAGAAGCGATGGCCAGGAATTGAGTCCATACGCCCAATTCATCAACCTCGAGTTTGATATGTAAGCGACACTCACTGGGCTCTGATTGTTTGAATCTTAGTTCAATTTCCACGGATTTATTTGGCTCAATAAATCGACTTTTGAATCTCGATGATAACTTCCACGGCTTGTCGACTTCAAGCGATTTAATTTCCATGCGACGCTGCTTGGTGGTAAATTCGACCACTAAACAATCGGTCTTAGTGCGGTGCCAGTAGCCGCCAATTACCGGCATACCATGCTCTTCCTTGTGCATATTAGCAAGAATAGTAGCAAGAATAATCACACAAAATATGATGGCAAAAATCGGCACCAAAAACTGGTCAAAATCAACCTCATCAGATTGGGTCTTGAGTTTGACTTGTTCAAGGTAGAGTAACTGATTTGTTGTCTCGCCTTCAAGTGAGCCAAACATCGCAAAAGTCACTGACCATCCGTATGGGTCTTGGGAGAAATCTACTCCAGCTGCGCTAAGGTGAGTTTCTGCGAGTTCCCAAGTTGTTGTCGTAGTATTGTTTGCCTGGTTACTAAACCCAATTTCAGGTTTCATCTCGTAGACTAAATTCAGTAATTCCCGATTGTGGTGGTCGACTGAATACGCTTTACTCAAGAACATATACATGATGGTAGAATCAGAGAGATTCTTCAGTGGCGTCATGCTAACAGGAATTTCAATACGGTGGCCGCCTAGTTCAGAGTAGAGATTCAGTTCACCGCTTAGCGTAACAATTGGTAATTCAGCAATTATCGCTTGTCGATTACTCTGTGCTTGCTCACTGGAATTTACCTCATTGGTGACCAAAGTGGGGAATGATCCAGCGTCATCAAGTAATAATTCACCAGCCCGAGCTTTTGCGTCATCATCCGGCCAATCTGAATTTGTTTCATCGCTCCATGACCACCAGTTTAGCAAAATATCATCCGAGGAATAATCATCACAACCACTAGTATCTATCCCAACAAAGCACTCATTAAATGACACGGAGGACGATTCTGGGTCACCGAACGCAGTAGACGCAATCGCTTCATTTTGATTCGCTGAAGCAGTAATCATTGCTGGAAGCAGCAACAGTGCTATGACAAAAATAACCCGCTGCATCTTATTCCTCCTCGACCTCATGTTCAAACGGCAGACCCAGCTTGGCTCTGATAATATCACGTTCTGTGGTGCCAATCATTAGACTAATCCAGGTTCCACTCCAAGCGGAGACCAGGGTTCTGCACCCGGCGACATTGCTGGTGAAAATCAGTGGTCCACAATAATCACTCATCGTTTCCGGTAGCATGTCTTGTTTCAAAATAGCCTCATTGTTCAGCAGGGCTATGACGTCATCGTTGTCAATTTCCACTGTCACATCCCCGAGAATTCCCTCGATGGCTGGTATGGCTTCCTGTCTTGTGCGCCATAAGCCCTTATTGTTGACGAAGCAGGGCATTCCTGCGTGGATAATTTTCAGGGGATGAAAGGTATCATGCTGCCATAAGTTACCGTCCTTATTTTTGCACTGTGGGTGATAGATACGGTCGTAGACCGATTGTGGAGTGATGTTCAGTCGTCGGCCACGCTGCCACCAGCACAATCCGCTAGTGTTCAGCTGATACTGGTCTACGACGCTAGTAATCGCTGCATCAGCGGCCGGCAGGACCGCGTG
>DUJJ01000016.1:0-4584 GCA_013329865.1 Candidatus Poseidoniaceae archaeon | reverse complement strand
GGCCGGCAGGACCGCGTGTTTACCCCCGGTTTTCGCAGTTAATTCTCGTGGTTGCCAACCGGAATCACTGGATAACTTGCGTTTTGGGACATAAACCCGCGCAACACCTTCCGGTGTAGCATCTTCTCGATGTTTCAACAGAGCGACGAAAAAGCCGCCTGTGTCATTATCCATGTGATACAAGCGCTTCGTTAGTCTCAATTTGCTTGCGATGTGGTTTTCTCGCGCTGCATCACATTCTTCATCGATAGTGATACGCTGTTTTGGCGCAATGTGGGATATTTTCAACCCGGGTAATTTTGGTAAAGTATTGCTGATATTAATCGTTTCACCTTCATCATCTAGTATGGCCCAAGATGATAATCCATCACGCATTTTCAGACCCTGCAGCGTTTTTGCCTCTATTTCTACCAACTCCATCCACGGACACCGGCGCAGTAATTCTGCAATCACCGCTTCATTTTCTACTGGGTCAATGCTGCATGTAGAGTAGACTAATTTTCCACCGGGCCGCAGACCACGAGCCCCGCGCTCAACGATTGTCGCCTGAAGATTAAACAGACTGCGACCGTCGAGCGGTCGCCATTTTTCCCACACCTTGACATTTTTACGCGTTGTTGCGGATCCCGAACAGGGCACGTCGGCGACAATGGCATCGTAGCCGGGTGATGGTATGCGGCCGATATGGCGCCCATCTTGTTGGTTAATCAAGACATTATGCAGAGCCATTCTTGCTCGATTTGAAATCAACATGTTAGCCCGTGATGAAACTGGTTCGTTAGCAATAACGAAACCATGTGGAGGTAATCGTTCAGCAATCTGTGTGGTTTTGGAGCCCGGTGCGGCGCACATATCCAAAACCACGGTCTCATCTGTGATCCCCAGAATCTCCACCGGTAACATGCTAGCAGCCTCTTGGCGAGTTATTCTACCGCTGTCATGTAGGATTGTCATGATTCGCTTGGTATAATCATCAGGCGGTTTACCTCTTGGATAAGGCATCTGCCATGCGCTTTCATTGGGCATCCAAGGAATTGGTCGTGCACCAAGGTTGAGTAATTCTTGTTTGGTCCACGCCAGGTCAGAGCGATTCACTGTGACACGGAGGGTTTCTGGCAAGACTGATACTGCCGATGAAATCCAACTTTTAGTGTCAATCTCCAGCGTTTTGGCTAATTTTGCGAGCAATGAATTTTCAGCAAGGGCGGTTAATTCGCCCTCATCCCACAACTCATAGCCCATGTCTATCGCCGCTACTATCCGCCATATCTTGATTCCGCCATCCTCAAGGGCTTGATGTTGGTAGCGATATCATGCTGGGAGATTCAGTGCCACTATTTTTCCCAGTCCTGCTATTTTTGCTCTCGCTGTGGTTGGTTGCTGACAAGGTGGATAATTACCTGACGAGGTTCTCACCAATGGTCAAGAGTCGGTTGAGTAGCACCTATCGATTGGTTCCGCTAATGATGATTGGCTGGCTGTTGGTTGTGCGAGCAAGAGCGTTCATAACTCGCGATATTGAGCATGTAGAAGTCGCCAATCGGCTGCAGGGCACGGATTTTGTTGTTACTGATTTGTTGCTGCTGATAACCGGTGACGGAGCGGGTGAATTTTCCCTAATGGCCCTAATGTTATTTGCGCTTTGGACGATTAACCTACCAAGCATGAGAAATGCCCCATTGTCCGCAAGAAAGGCGGTTCAAAGTAAGGTGATGCTATATGTCTCGGCATGTGCCTTGCTTACTTTTTGGATATTTTTCCCCGAGTCGAACTATTACTCTCCCGATACATTACCAGCTCAGTCCACTATGTCGTCAAGTGGTGACCTCAATCCCTTGATGGTCATCCTAGTGACGCTAATGATTGCATTTAGTGGAGAATTGTTTGCCATAAGTTCCTTACAGTTACCAAGCGAATATTTCACGATTCTAAAACGGCGTGCTTTGATGAAGAGTTATGTTGTTTCGATTCTGGTGCTACTTGGTCTGTATCAGGGGGGGAACCTAGAAACGAGCCTAGTCACCAATCAAGGTAGTGAAATCAACATAGCGACGATATTATTCCTGTCTCAAACACTTATCCTATCCCTAGTCTGCATTCCAGCAAAATATTCTGATAGTATCCTGAAAGTTGGTCAAGCAAGGACCAAGTCATTTGCCGTAATGGCGATACTTTGTGTGTTCATTCTGCTGATTGTGACATCATTAGTGCTGCAAAACACGACTGAGTTCACGGCAGGTAATCGCTACCTACTCGAATCACTGTGGCTAAGCGCATCATTTTTGCTGATCGTATCGACATTGCAAATTTTACCTAGATATGGCTTTGATAGTGCGGCAAGGCCGGAGTTCTGGTGGCTGAGAATGAGCATTGTATTTGCCCCTGCACTGATTTACTGGTTTAATCAACTAGCAGTGTTCTTGATCCCGAGTCTCTGGATTATCGGGTCATTAACCATCATAATCCCGAATTTGATTGAACAGGATGCCACCAGTCCATCGCATCAGAGACTTGGTTTCGTTGCTGTAGTTGGCTTAACGATTCTAATGCTCACTGCTAACACCACAAATATGCTAAGCAATTTTATCTTTTTAGGTGGAGTAATTCTTGTTAGTAGTGCCCTAATTGTTAATGGTTTGGAGCAGTGATAAATCGATTTATCCTCAACAAACCGTCTTTAGACGAGGTAAATCCATCGCGCTTCTTATTAATACAACAGAAATCCTTGGAACGAAGTCAAAGACTTCAGGGGATGGGACCCTAATGACTAGAGCATTTAGAGGCGGCATAGACAAGAGGAAGAAAGTTAGCGCACCAACAAGAATTCGTAATTGGAATCCAATACGTGATCTTCGAGGGTTGAAAATCCGCACATCTGCGACGGGCACTGAAATGGGTCCATTGGTTGATGTTCCAGCAATGATAAGAATTGAAGACGAACACTGGATATTTGAGCGAGTTGAAGAGGGCGTATTACGCAACCTCACGCATCGTCTCATCGTTCATGACTCATCTGGTGCCAAGACCATTGGCGCAACAGAGAATATGGAAATTGCCATGCAGGTAGCCCAAAAAATGGCTACCTTAGAAAACAAGATAGTGATGATTAAACCGATCTAAAATAGATTCCATATTGCGCCGACAACACCTTGGTTGACGAGGTAAAAAAATACTCCAATGATGATACAAGCAGCATAAACTTGGAATGGGGTAATTTTCCAAGCATGCTCTGACTCTTCATCAAAATATCGAATCAGACCAGCAGCCTGTTGAATTCCACTACCCTCGGATTTCTTCTTTGACGCCATTTCAATCAACCTACCCGAGTAGCATCCCCTTTATGAACGCGACGCGTCCCTAAATAGCGGTTAATCTGTGAATTATTCTTCATCGGTTAAGTCCACCAAGGGTATCAATTCATCGTCACTAGGGTTGACTACCAAATCATCATCAAATCTGATTGACTCTAGCGATTTTTCGATTATTAAACCACTATTTTCCTCATTCATTGCATTATCAGGGTTTGCCTCAATTAGGGACGCCTCGATACGAGCGATGGCCCGTTCGACGCTTGGAAGATTACGGTCTGCCAAGGCCTCACTAGCGATATTTAGGTCATATTTTGCTGCCGCGATACCAACCTCCGCTTTACTTTTTGACCAACCATCTAAAACCTCGATTGCGCCAACTTTCCTTGCGACATTAGCAATCGCATTTTCCATGATCTCGATCAACTCACTGATTTCTTGTTTACATAATTCGACGAATTTCTTCCAAGTTTGCTCATTAGCAGCGAGGGATATATCGGGTCGTCGCTTCATTAGATAGCGTTGCGCTGAGGGTTGATGTTTGAAACGCCACGGTTGCCAACCGGATGATGCTACAAGGTCAAAGATTAATCTGGCAATAACACTAGTTGGGCCTGTTAATTCAATGATGTTGAGATAGCCGGAGGTTAACAGACCAAATCCCCAGTAAGAGTCAGAGGTTATTGTGACAGTTAGTGGGCCGCTAATGGTCTTCAATTGCCATTTCTGTTCGTTATATCCCGGTAGTTGAGTAAATTCGGGGGTATCTGGCGATTCTAAGGCGGCGATTATCGCACTCGCAATGTTGCCAAGGTAGACAACCTCAGTTTTGCCTGGAAAGTTCTCGCTGCGTAGTAAGCGGGTTGATTTCTCAACCCTGTGGTTTGATGTTGCTTTGGTTACCTGACCAATCAGTACCACGCTAGCATTGCCAACAGGTCCGGCCATGGTTAAACTGAGGCCATTCTACAACATCAATTGACCGCAATAAATCTAGAGAGCAAGAATTCATTAGTAATTGCTCCTCTGCCAGACTAGGTGAAACCATGGCCTCAGGCAAGAAAGAATCGAAGGCATCTAAACTGACCGCAATTCCGGGAGTCGGAGCAGCAACTGCGAAGAAATTGGTCAACGCAAAATTAGACACCGTAGCCAAGGTAGCAACTGCGGGAGCGGCAAAATTAGTCAAAGCAGGTCTACAAGCCGCAGTGGCAAAAAAAGTTGCAGCAGCAGCAAGCAAGCTTGACGGAGCGTCGAAAGCAACCAAGAAAACTGC
>DUJJ01000159.1 GCA_013329865.1 Candidatus Poseidoniaceae archaeon | reverse complement strand
CCTGACGGGTCTGCTTCTCTAAGTAAATCAAGACAACCTGTTGGGTTACCTTTGGCCAACATCTTCTCGGCTTTTTCCCATGTTTTACTCATATCTTCATCGGCCATGACAAAGCCGAACAAGTATGGGGTTTTGAGTTTCACTATCTGAAATCAAATACTATTCACTCTGTTTTGAAAGCAACATGTTCAAAGGGTGCTTGGTTGCACGGGAATTTAAGGGCGGGGGGAAGCGGCCTAGGAGAATCAGTGTGATGGAGAGCGTCGTCAACGATTTCACAATAAACATTGCAACAGCAAACGGAACTGGTTCCCAATCAGCGAACCTTATTTTACTCCAATCACTATTTGACATGGGCGTGCCAGTGAGTGGGAAGAACCTGTTCCCCTCAAACATTTCAGGACTCCCGACTTGGTATATCATTAGGTTATCAGACCACGGATATCAAGCACCTGGTAACCGAACCAATATCCAAATCTTGGTTAATCCGGCAACTTGGGTTGAAGACTTGGCTGCACTAGAACCGGGAACAGTGGTTGTATGGAATGAAAATTCCAAACTCGAAATGGACCGAGATGATGTCATATCTTACCCAATCCCAATGACAAAAATTGCTCGTGGTATCAATCCAAAGTTGGCTAAATTAATCACTAATATAGTGTATGTTGGGGCAGTGGCTGAGATTCTCGGTATCGAACAATCAGCACTCGAATCTGCGGTGCAAAAACAATTCAAAGGCAAGAGCTCTGCCATAGAACTGAACTCTGGTGCCCTTCTACAAGGTAGAGAATATTTCAGAGAAAACCACAAAAAGTCCGATCCATATGTGGTAGAGAGTAGGCCAATCGAGAACAAGCAATTTTTCATCGAGGGCAACGAGGCTGCAGCTCTAGGGTTATTGTTTGGTGGCGCTCAATTGTTAGCGTGGTATCCAATCACGCCTTCCTCATCGATATGTGAAGGCATGATTAACTGGATTCCAAAAATAAGAACTAATGATGATGGTGAGTCAGATTGTGCTGTCATACAAGCAGAGGATGAACTTGCTGCTGCTGGGATGGTATTAGGCGCTGGCTGGGCCGGTGGTCGTGGCATTACAGCAACATCAGGGCCGGGTATATCTCTAATGCAAGAGTTCATTGGATTGGGATACTTTGCTGAAATCCCCTCAGTATTTTGGGATGTTTGCCGAGTTGGACCTTCCACCGGACTACCAACCAGAACCCAGCAGTCTGATATCACCCTGCTTTACGAAGGTAGCCATGGTGATACTCAGCACATCGTGCTGTTCCCGGGAACGGTTGAAGAGTGCTTTGAGTTTGGCTGGCGAGCTTTCGATATCGCAGAACGTTTCCAAACACCAGTATTTCCAATGAGTGATTTAGATTTAGGCATGAACCGGTGGGCGTGTTCAGGATTTGACTATCCTGACAAACCGATGGACCGAGGCAAAGTTGTGCGCGACAAAGACGTGTTTGAGGCTTTTGAGGAATTTGGCCGCTACCTTGACGTTGACGGAGACGGAATTCCGTATCGAACTTTACCCGGCTCCGGAATGGCCCCTATCCTGTATCGAGGGACCGGTCACAATCCTCAGGGTCTGTATTCTGAGAAACCACATGATTACTATCAACTCATGACCAGACTGAAGGATAAGATTAGGGGCGCAAGGGATGAATTGCCAGCACCAATCCTGCGTGAAGAAGAAGAACAAGAATTGGGTATAATCTATCTGGGAAGCATGGAAAATACTATTCAAGAAATCGACGATATTCTGGCTGCTAATGGAATAACTGCCAGTCAATGTCGTATCAGAGCGTTACCCGCGCACAGCGAGATCGAAAAATTCATTGATAGACATCAAAAAACGGTTATTTTAGAGATTAATAGAGATGGCCAACTTTACGGCATCTTACGCAAAGAATTTCCGGTTCATCTGGTAGAAAAAATGCATAGTGCAGCATACTCCGATGGTATGCCACCAAGAGCAAAGATATATGCAGAGATGATTATGGATATTTTACAGGGTGAAGAAAAATGAGCGAGCAGAAAGAAAAAACTGAACGGCGAGAACGCCCGGAGCGCAAAGCAAGAGCAGAACGAAACGGACGCTCAGAGCGCAAAGAACGACCACAGCGTAAAGAGAGACCGGCTCGAAGCGAACGTCGAGAAAGAGCGCCAAGACCGGTTAAACTCAACGTGATCAACGAACCAAAGGAAAGTTACACCGGCGGAAAATCCTCACTCTGTCCGGGGTGCGGACACGACCAGATTTCAAATGTGATTATTAGTGCGGCTTGGGAAAACGGTATCCAACCACATCGAATTGCCAAGATGTCAGGTATCGGTTGTTCCTCAAAGACCCCCGCCTACTATCTCGGCCAGTCCCATGGTTTCAATACGGTCCACGGCAGGATGCCTTCGGTCACGACCGGAGCCTACGCAGTCAACAAAGATTTGTTGTATATCGGCGTCTCAGGCGACGGCGACTCGGCATCTATTGGAATTGGACAGCTAATTCACGCAATTCGTCGCAATATGGACATGGTATATATTGTTGAAAATAATGGTGTTTACGGATTAACCAAAGGGCAATACTCCGCAACTGCCGATATCGGTTCTAAGAAAAAGAAAGGGCCAATTAACAAAACTCAGCCAATTGATTTGTGTGCTATGGCAATCAACCTTGGGTGCACATTTGTCGCACGCTCGTTCAGCGGTTCAAAAAAACAGTTGAACGCCATCCTAAAAGCCGCAATGTCACACAAAGGCTTTGCGTTAATTGACGTCATCTCGCCGTGTGTTACTTTCAATAACAATGATGAGTCAATGCGTTCTTATGGTTATGTAAAGGACAACGAAATTACCTTGCATATGACTGATTATATCCCACATTTCAACCCTATTCCTGAAGTTGAAGTCCCTGAAGGAAATTATCGCGACATAACGCTTCATGATGGTTCAACAATCCGGCTTGAAACTATATCAGATACTCATGACCCGAGCGACGCCGTTGCTGCGCTAACTGCACTACACCAGGCAGAAACGCAAGCCAAGCACGTTACTGGATTGCTTTATTTTGATAACACCAAAGCATCGCTGGTTGAAGACTTAGGCTTGGTTGATACACCCCTCATTGACATTCCAGATACCGACTTGAGACCTAGTGAAAGTATGTTAGAAACAATCAATGAAGCATTCCTTGCTTAATTGGGACATTAACCCAATCTGCAATAAAGGAGTAGGGAGTATATCTAACCATGAGCCTGATTACAACTGCCGCCACGGCGGTTGCCACCACTGGCATAATCTACGCAGCTTATCGGCTCAACAAACGACGTAATCAACGATTACTAAGAGAGGCAAGGAGAAAAAAGTATGCCCCTGATTTACCGCCCCTCATCAACCCAATTACCAATCAGACCGTAATCTCAGCCGATTCATCTAAGCATTCAGACAAACCACCAGTGGAGCGGACCAAGCAAATCGAGGAATTGACCGAGAAAGAATATGATTCTTGGCAGGAACGCGATGAAGGTCGAGACGCTAACATAATGCAATTAAGACTGATTTTAGAGGACGTCATCGGTGACCTCACCGAACTCGAGGATGAGGAAAGAGAGGAATATACGGAACAAGACAGAGTCATGAATTTAGAGGCTCGAGCTGAATGGATCAACGAACACGAAGAAACCCTAGAAGAGCATGCAACGTTCGTCGAAAGCGAGATGATTGGTTCAGGAATCATCGTTGAGGAATCGCCACCAGAAAACGACGACCTTGACCAGCGCCTAGAAAGAGAAGGCGGTAAGTCGGGAGCAGTCCAAGTCTCGCTGGCATGGGATGATTTTAACGACTTAGACTTGCACCTATTTTGCCCTTCAGGTGAACGAATATACTTCAACAACAAGAACAGCGAATGTGGTGGCGAACTCGATGTCGATATGAATGTCAAACCGGTTAGCGACAACGCGGTAGAGAATGTCGTTTGGCAGGAAAATCCGCCCAAAGGTACTTACAAAGTCGGCGTTCATTTTTACAAATATCATCGCAAGCGTGGTACAAAAAGGCGCACTAAATACCGGTTAAGAGTCTCGATTTTCGGCAAAGTTCAGGAATATTCAGGTATGATAAAATATGGCTCAGCGATCCAAATGGTTACTGGTTTCACTATCGGTACTGAGGCAGACTTATCAAAACAATACTCTGGCTTTGAATAATCTGTTTGGTAGTCCCTCTCGGATTTGAACCGAGGTCGGAGGAACCAGAATCCTCCATGATGGACCGCTACACTAAGGGACTATGGCTAGCGCTGTGGCAATTTCTTTTTCAAATAAGCGGTCAAAACAGAAAAATTGGCTAGGTCATTGATTTATTTACTACCGATACCCACGATTGGCCATGAGAAAGATATTAGCAATGCTCTTTGCATGCTCTATGATTTTAGCGGGATGTATTGACTTAAGCGATGAAGACGTGGCCGAAATAGTTGAAGATCTTATTGAGGTCCCCGGATGTAACGATGCAACTGCCTACAATTATGATGAAAATGCCACCAACAGCAATGCCTGTTTAAGTGAGGCAATACTAAGAGACTCTGTTGCCCAGTTCGTCCATCTAGTCAATGAAGGTCCAGAGTGGGGTGAAACCAAGGGTATGGTATCTGCAGGTAGTGAAGTTGATTTTGACGGCACTACCACTAGTTTTAGCACAACCCTCGCAGTGTCACCAAACGGAATGTATACCATGATTGTCATGGATATGGGAATGATGAGCATTGAGATGGGTGAGCTAATGACTGCTAACGCCGATGGAACAACAAACTTTGTTGTGACGTGGATGGACAGCACGTATCAAATGAACAG
>DUJJ01000173.1 GCA_013329865.1 Candidatus Poseidoniaceae archaeon | reverse complement strand
CATGATATCCGCAGCAGAAACTATGCTAATACCTCACGCCCAGAATTACTTCAACGAGTTATCGCACGGCACTGTGAATTTACAAATAGATATCCACAACGCCATGTTCACCGCCCCTGATACAATGGCCTCCTATGGGTCAGATACTGGGGTTAAACGTGATTCAAGCATTGACGGGACCCACCTACCAATGATTTTAGCCGAAGAGGTGATAATCGAATTTAGTGAGGCTATTGATTGGTCAAAATATGATTTGAATAGAGACGGAAGTGTCGACCGCTTGCTAATACTCCACACAGCTATTGGGCAAGAAACCGGAGGAGACTCTAACCGAATTTGGTCACATTTTGCTATGTTTCAGAAACCATTAACCTTACCAAATGGATTGATATCTAATCACTACGCAATGGCTAGTCTTGGATCGGCATCCGATGGTTTTGGCACTGCAATGCACGAGATGTTGCACCAAATGGGCGCATATGACTTGTATCCTTCAGATGGCCAACAAACCTCAATCTGGAAAGGTGTTGGGGATTGGGACATCATGGCAAGTGGCAACTGGAATGATGGTGGTAAAACACCAGCGCTGCCAATGTCATCGACAAAGGAAACCATCGGACTTTACCACTATCAAAATTTGACTTTTGATTGGCAGCAATCTACAGATTATTGTCATGGGCCAACAATAAATATCAATCCCGCCGATTCGTTTTTGCCCAGTCACAAGATTAGAATAAGTAATAATGAATATGTTTGGATTGAATATCGTGGAGGGAATAACTACGATGAGAGCTTACCCGGCACTGGTTTGTTAGTATCCTATCAAGATACGACAATTGCGGGCTACGATGATAATGAATTAAATGTAAATAACAAGCGGCCATATCTGAAAATCATTGAAGCAGACGGGAACAATGAATTGCTGAGTGGCGCCAATCAGGGCCAAGCAAGCGACCTATTTACCAATGGTTCTAGTTTTGGTAGCCAAGGAATAGAGATTAGAAACCATGATGGAATCTTAGTAGATTGGTTTGCCGAGGTTATTATCAACACTGCAATTGAAATCTCGTTCAAAACTGGCTCATGCAGTAGTCAGTTTACCATCAATGTGCCAGACCATGCCATAACCACTCTTCTGAATGAACCTATAGTATTCAATGCTGAGACTACAATGGCATGCAATCTTGAGAATAATCTTGTATCCACGGACGGTAGACTAGTCTCAATTAATCCAAGTCAACTCTACCCTGATTTACCAACTGAGATAGAGATAAGTTTCAACTCAGCAGCACAACATAATTCAAAAACTCGTTTAACTGGTGACCTGTCTTGTAATAATGAATCGAGAGACATTGATACAGAAATACTATCATTATCTATTATTCCTCAAGATGGGGAGTTTAGTTCTAGTATACCAGTAACCAAGGATATTACAATTGCTATCCCAATAGAGTCCGTTGGCTCTGGCAGTCATATCTTTACTTATACAATAGATGGACCTTTGTCGAGAATTGCCAGTAGTCAACAAACCCTATCCATTAGTGAAACTAATAGTATGCTGATGATTGAAGTTCAACCTAATGGCCTCCTATCAAATAACATGATTGTTAATGGGGAAATAGAGATCATGGACTCTAACGACAACAAATGGATGATTAATGTCACGCTTACTGCTGAATCAGCAGTAGGTAATTCACTAAATGATTACATTAATCCCGGTCAATTAATCGGTTTGGCCTGCTTATTTGCAGCACTATGGGTATTCCTGACAATCAAAGACGCCAAAAGTGGCAACACTCAGGTAGTAGAGGAAACAACAATTTTGCCACCTACACAGCCCACACAATTTGATGCGTGGGGTAGGTTAATTGACGATTAGACTCGACCGGGTAGCCACCTTTTGATATGAAGAAACCTCCAATCCTTACCGTCCTTTAGACCACAGACCCACTTTTTGTGAACGCCTTCTGCAAGTCTAACCGACAAGCAGGTTTGTTCCCATGATGATGGTGCTTCACTTATCGGTTGCAAAAGCCACGGCGCGTGAGACTTCCCAACATCATCATCATATACCCTCCATCTACAACCATATTTGAAGCCCGGTCGAAGAATGCAACCTTGCTCAGTAAGATGGGAGAACAGAGTTACAGGCAGTGCATCATCAGCCAATTTGTTGATTATCCAGTCAATCTCTTCCTGCCGCAAATTAACCCCAGATAGGTGTTCTACACCTATTGACTTCAGCGGCCAACTTGAAAATCCTTGAATAAAACAGCCTGTGGGGGTTGGCGTCATTTGTTTCATCAAATCATTTAATCTTATTACCTCGTTTGCGGACAAGTCATTCCAATGTCCTTGATTTCCTGACAATTCCTCATAACTAATTCGATACATGGTTATGTCCATTTCATCATCAATAACAAAAATCTCTGGCAAATTTCCCACATCAATTACAGAGTTTACCCAATCGATTAAATCAGTCCAATCAACTTCTTGGGACGCCCAAAACCAGCGAATTTGGGATAATGATTCGCTTGAAAAATGTGAACTATTTCTTGACCACTTAACCGCGAAGGTATTATTCGTGAATTTATCATTCGGTAAATTGCTAACTGGAATGACTATTTCACCGCCGGATCGAGCAACATCGAAGACAACAGATTTGGCGATGAAATTGCGGTCAGATTGAATTCTCTCATTAACCCAAGTTTCACTAATTGGTATGTGCCTATTCCAGTGACAAAACATTACCTCAAGTGGTTCTAGCAATATGCCTTCTTCGTCCAGCGAGCCAAGCCCGCTTTTTTGATAGAGCCTCGAAGCTA
>DUJJ01000116.1 GCA_013329865.1 Candidatus Poseidoniaceae archaeon | reverse complement strand
ATGGGAATTAAAGCAATTATTGGAGCTGTGGCTGCCCTAATTCTTGGAGTTGCTACCTACCAAATCTACGGCAAGAAACACTACTCTGAAATTAACCAATAGTGAGGAGTTTCGAATTGTTCAAGCCTATGCCGTTCTGTTCCAGGAACCATCTGTCCCAACATTCCAGTACTGTATTTCTCCACTAACATCGACATACCAACCACTTGCACCCTGCTGATTTGGAACGATGGCTTGCATGACGCCTAACCTTCCGGCTTCAGTAGCAAGTCGAGTTATCTCGGCAGGTGCCAGAGTTGGTCTATTATTGAGCGGGGTGGTAGGTGCAGCTTGAACCGGAATATTTTGCGGTGCTGCCGGCTGATTTCTAGCAGTTTCAACGATTGGCTCTTCTGTTTCCTCATAGTAATCATCGTCGTACTCATCATCGTCATATTCGCCATCGTCAAACCATTCAGCATCGTCCGGCTCGTAATTCGCTCTGCGTACCAATACCACCATCGTTGTCAGAATCAAACCAAGCAACACTGCCGCAATGGTCATTGCCGTATTTGTTGAACCTATAGCACCACCGAGTAACACAGACTCGACATCAAAGAAGGCCTGAGTCACTAAACCGTTCCAAGTGATGCTACATGAACGGTCCAACCCTGATTTAGAGATCTCTAACTCCCAAGTATCAGATGTGATGAAACTGTCTGAACCCGATGTGCAACTTATGGTGGTATTTTCTGGCTCCACAGCAACTTTGTTATTGTTTATATCAACGCCATACACTCTTAGTAAAGCAGTGTCACCTTGCTTGTAATTCCGATTCTCAATCTCACCAAAAATCTGGACCGGCTGTCCCGGTTGGATTGTTAGTGCTATGCTATGTTGAGCATCATCTTGATAGAATGTCAAACTGTAATCGCCTGAAACATTACCTGTGAATGTCCAATAACCCCGTCCAGCGATTGATGGGACAAATTCACCAATGGTTGAATTAAGGCTGGTTGATACCGTTTCAGCAGGGGCGAGATTACCTCTTGAGTCTGAAATTTGTATGAAAATGTCAGCCTCGACGCCTGATTCAACGATGAAACCAGAATCGAAATTGGTGATAATTTGCCGAGCATCACCGGCAGATACTGTAAGTGAAACAACAGAAAATACTCCGGCCGCATTGGCTTGGATTTCGTGACTACCGATACTTGTTGGTATCCAGTTGTAATCCAATAGTGACATGGTTAGGGTCTGGTCCTCACCATCGATGGTCCAGTTGACAGAGATGTCGCTTAATTGGTTACCGTATGAATCAAAAAATTGAGGATTCAAATCGAACGGTTGGTCGATGGGGATTTTTTGCCCCTGACCATCAAGCTCAATCTTTGCCAACTCACCAAAACCTACTTGCTCAATCAACTGTGAATCAAACAGCACCCCTGAAGCATTGTCAAACCAAGTCCCGCGCACCGCATAAGCACCGACAGCATTTGGCACCAGTGTGTAATAATCCCCTTGCTGGGTCATTGCTGATTCATTACCGATTAAGACCTCAATTGTTCCATTAACATTCCATGTATTGCCCGCTAAGTCATAAGCTTGGACAACCACTGTTGATTGCTGACCAACCGCAAGTTTGTGCGGTGTCATGACAACTCTCGTATCGATTGCCAAGCCGTGTTGGACAGTTACTGATGCAGTCGAAATAATACCTGAATCGTCAACTGTTATGGCGTGACTTCCCATTGTCATCGGCGTCCAATAAACTCGGCCATCTTCCTCACTAATCGTTCCAGAGGTGACCGAGAAATTGGTTATTGGTGGAGTTATTAAACCAGAGAAACCGAGATTGTCAGTTCGGTATGCTGCCAACTCGTATTTTTCACCAGCAATGTAGACATCCTGATCTGGTAGGATGGCTAAACTTGAGGCTGTTGCATCGGCTGGAACTACTCTGATTGTTCCCGTGCCTGAGATTGGCCCGGCTGAAACTGTGACGTTCCAATAACCTGGGTGAGATGCGTAGTAATACCCGGTATTGTTGACGCTGCCGTTCTCGACAAACCATAACTGTGGCCCAGCCAAACTTGTTGCCATCGAATAACCGTTAGCGTCAAGCAATGTCGGTGTGAGTTGTATTGGTGAACCACTGCGAACTATGATGTCATCATCAAAGGTGAATTGGTATGGCGAACCTGCGGCGACAGTTACCACCGCTGTTGCTTCCATTTGATATAGTCTAGCAGTCAAATGATAGTCGCCGGTATCAAGTGGTATCCATACTGGGTTTCCTTGGCCAAAATACTGCCCTTCGATGCTCCACGCTGCTTGATCTGTTGGGCTGGGATTACCTCTAGCATCCAATAGGTTTGCAGTAAGAATATTGTTTTGTAAAACCTGTCCGGAATTAATTGATACCTCTATCGATTGGCCAATGCCTGGGGTCACAGTAATGTTGAATTCATCAGTTAGATTGGTGTGTCTAGCCTGTATAGTGATTACTCCAGAGTTCCATGGGTAAAAGGTCCCCTCGGCAGTGATAGTCCCATTAGTTGATGACCAAATTATGTCTCCGGCAACCTCGCTATTGACAGAATCGTATAATTTTGCTGAGAATGTCACAACCTCATCAGCACTCATTATGTAGGTAGGCGGCATTATCTGCACTCTGACGGCAGAACCACTCTCCATAGGATTTGGTTGCTCATCAAGCAGGTGCTGGTTAGCATAGTTAGTAGTGGTCGAACTGACGCAAACCAAGATTACAATAATGGTTATGAGCGCCTTTTTGAGCATTACATTCCCTCTATTCAGTCCACTCTATCCAGTCATCTGAGCCGGCCTCTCGGTAATACCAGATGCCGTCCTCTGTTTGCCCCCACTCAGTGCCGTCTTCCTCGACTCGATAATCTGCCATCCAACTGGTGTCCTCTGCCTCTTCCTCTGGTTCTGGCTCCACCTCTTGAGTAGGTGGAGTCGCAGGTGGAGTTGGCACGGTTGGTGCTTGACCGACTCTTGGTTGAGAGAAATCTCTGGCTGCTGGTGCATTATCCTCACCATCATTGTAGAAATCCTCATCCTCGTCATCGTAATAATCTTCATCACCCCGAACTAATCTAACAATGAATACCAGTAATGCAACAACTATCAAAGCAAGTAAGCCTGCTGCAACATAATACAACGGTCCTCCAGCGGCGAAGAATCCTGCAAGATTACCCTCGACGTCATAAGTGAAGGTTTCTGTTATTGAGCCGATGACGATAGTTGCTGAATGCTCACCCTCATCCAATGTCTCTAGCTCCCAAACTCCATCTCCGAGATACTTTACATCACCACGATCAGTGGTATCAATTCTTGCGGAATCAGGAACTGCAATTCTGTTCCAATAATCGTCATAGGCCTCTATTTGAACGGTAATCGTTTCAAGTTGCTCTAGTTCGATGGTGCTAATATTACTCTTGATGTTCTTGACAATATTCAGGGAGAAAACCTCAACACTTACCGAGGATGATAATGTTAGATACTCCGCAGTCAGTGTATAATTACCGGCTGAGCGGCCATTGAACTGATACAGTCCTTCAGTATCTGTTGAGTTGGTATTGTATGCTGGCCCATTGTTTTCGAACCAAACAACCTGTTGTGGGAATTTATTGCCGTCTGAGTCAGTTCCGGTAACTTGCAAATCAACAAAGTTACCTGCATCCTGAGTCGTAACTGATTGTTGCAGAGCAAGAGAAACTGGCACTCCATGACCCACACTTATGACGAAATCAGAACTGAGGTTAAATCCACGATTGTTGACAAGATATCCCGTTATCTCATAGTCCCCAACACTAACAGCCTGCCAAATAAATCCATTTTGCTGCAGATATCCCGTTATATCTTCAACACTACCGGTTGACTTGTCTTCAATGAGCCAAGTAACTTGTGGATTGTCAATTGTGTTAAGATCGGAATCAGAAGTGGAGATGCCAAATTCAAC
>DUJJ01000036.1:11898-12794 GCA_013329865.1 Candidatus Poseidoniaceae archaeon | reverse complement strand
CGTTCAATCCTCTACTGGTGCCGAGCTCTCGAAATGGACGGGATAGGTGAAAAATTGGTTGAACAACTACTAGATGCGGGTTTGATAACATCTATTGCAGGATTATATGAATTAACTCACGACCAGTTGACCAGTCTCGAGAGAATGGGTAAAAAGTCTGCTGATAACATTCTGTCAGAATTGTCACGGACCAATAAAATGACCCTCGGCAAATTTACCCACGCCCTAGGATTGCCCGGAATCGGGCCAGAATTAGCCGCCTTATTTGCTAGTCATGTCACCACGCTTGATGGTATGTTAGAATGGCTAGACGCAGCCCATGCATCATCCGGCGATGATAAATTTGGGCCAACGCTTGATGTCAAAGGTAAACCTCACCAACTAAACTTAGCTTTGCGCGAACTGTGCCAGCATGACGGTATCGGCGAGAAAGTAGCAATTCAGGTAAGAGACGGTCTGCAGTTAAGGCGTGCCTTGATTACGGATTTAGCCAGGCATTTAGTGCTGGAAGCAGAGCCAGAGGCGATATCCAAGGGAACTTTTGAGGGAATGTCTTTTTGCATAACTGGAACGTTGAGTCAACCGCGTAAGGCGATTCAATTGATGGTCAAGGGTGCTGGAGGAAAAGTAGTTGGGTCGATATCAGGAAAACTAGATGTCCTAATCGCGGGCGAGAATGCCGGCTCTAAACTAACAAAAGCACAATCCCTTGGAGTTACCGTATGGGATGAAGCACAACTGCTCAGCGCGCTTGATAACCCCGCGCAATCTCAGCCGCTTGGAGATACAGATTCTAGTAATGCTGCAATCGATTCGCAGAAATCGCTATTAGACTTCTAACGATTGTTTGTTTGCGCATTTATCACAAAATATTCAATAGTGCAATGGAATAGTCA
>DUJJ01000036.1:10203-11534 GCA_013329865.1 Candidatus Poseidoniaceae archaeon | reverse complement strand
ATTGTTGCTGTCACAATAGTTGCATTGCTACTATTTGTGCCAGCGATACGTGGCTATCAAGGGGGAGTCTATAACCGCGCATATGGTTGTAACTGCCACTCACAGACCGGCTCAACCGCAGCAAGCGTAGGAATTTCTGGCTTACCAACATCATATGATGCCGGCGATTTGTATCAACTAACAGTTTCAGTAACGGGGGGCGTATCAGGTTCCGGCGGAGGATTTTCGCTCGAGGTTAACAAAGGGACAGTCAGTATTGGCGCAGGTCAGACGCTGGTAAAAGTCAACAATCAGGGCAATAGCGCAACTCACACCATGGCTGGTAACAGTTACCGTTCATGGAGTTTCGATTGGAGCGCTCCTAGTCAAGGTGCAGGATTGGTTACATTCGAGGTAGCGGGAATGACAAGCAATGGAAATGGTGGCACTAGCGGCGATCGTTGGGCAACCAGTATGGTTCAGATTCCCGAAAATATCCCAGCAAATAATCCGCCATCAGTTGCTAATGTGCTGCTGTCACCAAACAATGCAGTAACCACGGATACCCTAACACTGAGTTATTCATTTAGCGACCCCGATAATGACCAGGAGTCTGGGAGTGAAATTACTTGGTACCGAGACTCACAGGCCTTACCTCAAGGCACAGTAGTTGGTTTATCAGTGCCACCAAGTGAAACCGCGAAAGGCCAAGAGTGGTATGCTATGGTTAAACCGTCGGATGGCGACGACTTTGGTAGTGTGGTATCGAGCAATACAGTGACAATAATTAACACTCCTCCCACATTAACAACGCCAACAATTACTCCCTCATCTCCCGAGGAAACCGATAATTTGACCGCTGCTTTCTCAACAAGTGACGATGATCAAGATATCCTCACCACTGAGATTCGGTGGTACCTCGATGGTGTTACAGTTGCCGAATTTAATGATGATACGACCATTCCATCGATAGCCACTCGAGAGGGTGATGAGTGGCGTGTTGAGGTTACGGTAAGTGATGGTGATGATATGGTTACGCAGTCCTCACAAATTATGACAGTCGGTGAAATCGCAGACGTCAATAACCCACCAGAAATTTCAACTATTGCCATTTCACCAAGTCAACCGTTAACCGGTGATGATTTACAGTTAGTTTATACCACACAGGATCAGGAAAATGATGCCATAACAACCACACAAATCGAGTGGCTAGTGGACGGTATACCTACTGTTTATGATTCTGTTACCATACCTTCCGAAGAGACCGCAAAGGGCCAGGTTTGGGAAGCAAAAATACGAGTCAATGATGGCAAGGATTGGTCATCCTGGTATCAGCAAACCGTATCGATTGC
>DUJJ01000036.1:3301-9819 GCA_013329865.1 Candidatus Poseidoniaceae archaeon | reverse complement strand
TGACGACATATTAGCCGAATACAGTTTCAGTGATGCTGATGGAGACCCACTGGAAAATCCGCTCATTACCTGGTCAAAAAACGGTGTCATACAGACTGAATTTAACGGCGTAAATCCACTTCCAGCGCAGTATACTGCTAAGGGCGATATTTGGGCAGTGTCGATTAAAGCCAATGATGGTGAATCCTTTAGTCAAGTTAATTCAGAGGTAGTTGTTGTTGTGCAGAATAGTTTACCAGTCCTTACTATTGATGAGATACCCAACAATCTTACTTTTGTCAATACCGAATTAACTCAATTGGCCATTAACCCACTGTTTACCGATGCAGATAACGACTTGGTTGACTCAACAATTTACTGGTTGAGAAATGGTTTCAGAGAGGGTACACTGGATAATGCTACAGTAGTTCCTGCAGCATATTTTGGTGCTGGACAGACTTGGACACTCTCTATCTCCTACCATGATAACGACGGACCTCCACAACAATTTATTCACAGTCTCGAGATTGATAATCTAGTGCCAACAGCAAATATCGAGGTATTATCGAAAAATTTGTGGGACGGTGAAATTATCCTGGTTGATGGTGGAAAATCAATCGACGACGATGGTGTGGTTGTTAACTATTTATGGCAGTATCAGGATAGCAGCGGTAAATTAGTCAGCCTCACTGGCGAACAAATAGAAATTATCGGTATTGGGACGATAGGCATTATTCTGACTGTTGAGGATGATTTAGGGTTGACAGCTACTACTACTAGAGTTATTCAAACCAGCCAGGGGCCTTCAGCATCAGGACTAGTTGCATCAAATGAACCAACGGGGGTTGAATTAACCTGGCAGTGGACCGGTGATTCAGCAGAGTTTACGATTTTAAGAAACGGTGAGGAGGTTGGTGTAACATCCGAGCTTACCTTTACCGACAAGCCAGTTATGGCTGGTCCAACCTCCTACACAGTGAATCCCGTCATTGATAATCAAACGCTGATTGCTGGTTCAACCTCAATCGTCGATTTTGATGTTGCCATCTCGGTAGATTCCACCAGCAGCGTTTCTGACACCGGTGGTTTTGTGTTGGGCGTGATGTTGCTCATAGCTAGTATTGGTGTAATATCTCTTGGCTTGCTGCAAAGGAGGGAGTCAAATGAATAGAGTAGTCATGCTGTGCAGCGTAGTTATCCTCCTAGGCTTCACCTCACTTGGTGGAGCTAATCCCGGTGGGGTCGGAGATGGTAATTTTGACATGCAGTGTGGGGGGGCATGTCACGGTGATGCCTCACAAAATCAATCCTCACCGGCTCTGTTAGAGTTGACTCTAGATGGTACAGCTTACCTTGATTTACCAGTCTCAGTGACCGCTGAGGTTAGCGGCATACAATTTTCTTCGTCCGATAAGGTTGGATTGTTCCTAATTACCGATACCACCGGCCACAGTGATTTGCCTGAGGATGCGGGATGGAGGGTAATTTCCGACCAGAATGGTGGTGCTAACAATTATGTTGAACTGAGTGGCTCATCATTGTCGAGTGAATATGTTGTATCATGGACGATCAAGCCAGAAACCCTTGAGCCGACCAATTTCTATCTTTCAATTCATCACGGCAGCGAAAACACACCATATTTTGGTATTAGTAACGGCCTGATGATTAGTGCCGAAAACGTACCAGAAAATTTACCCCGATTAGCCAGTGATTACTCACCGACAATAACGCGTGACATCGGGGAGAATACTACCATGCTTGTTGAAACAATAGACGTCGAGGCAATGACGATTCAATGGCGCTTAGTCGATGGCGAATCGATTTTTGTTAATGCAACGAGCATCGACGCCGAACAGTGGTATTTCGAGCTCCCTGCCGCCCTACAGCCATCGATAATCGAATGGCGAGCAATACTGCAAGGTGCTGGGCCCGACCAAACCACACCTTGGTTTAGAATTGCCGCGCAGGAGCCAGCATTAGTCGTTGATCAATTGCAAGTTTACTTGCAATCCATGGCTTTAGGTCTATTTTTTATCGGTCTAGTTTTGACCCTACACAACAGGTTTAGCAGGGCACAACAGTCTCAGCAAATGACTGTGTCAGATCAATCAGATAGTATCGATGAGCCGAAAGACCGCGCAATGGCACCAATCCCAGAAGGAGGTCTACCACCGGGTTGGACTCTCGAACAATGGAAGTGGTATGGTCACGAATATTTGGAGGAATCAAAGTGATTTCATCTGCAACCTTTCACGTCATAACAACTGAACTAGTGGTTGGTTCATTTGCAATGGCAGGGATTTGTTTTCTGATTAAAGCCTTACAAACATTCAATTTCTTTAGCACAGAAAAAATCTCTCAAATTACCGATAATACCGGACATTTTGCGCTTGGCTTTGGGTTGATTGCTACCCCATTTGCTATCATGACGGGGATTGCTTCGTCCCCCGGATCTGATGTCAGCTCACCACTTCTAATCAACAAGATGTTTCTTTCAATGACAGCAGCGGGTCTAGCGTTATCGGTTCTCTATGCTAGATACACAATTGGTCAACAGGTTTGGGCGAGCAAGCAATCGTCGTTAACTCAGGCTACAGCAGGGCTGGGTGCTAGCGGCATGATGTTGTTGACTGCGTCATTGGGCGGTAAGTTCACACGAAACGAGTCATTATTTGATATATTCAACCTGCCTTTTGATACAATTTTACTCATGCCAACTTGGGCAGCAGGCGTTGTTCTGCTCACAGGCTTGGCCGCTACTACGCTGGCAGTTATGGGATTGAGAAATCGCTCAGCCATACAGCATTGAGTTACTCGGCTGCGCATCCTGAGTGATGTTTGCACCATCCATCATGGCTTGTAGTTGTGACTCTAGAAATTCAGCCTCCTCGATGAGTGGTTGATGTGGCAAGTCAATCGATGGTAGCAAATTATTGAGATTTTCAATTAGAGTGGCTGCAGCTCGAGCGTCTGGGAACCGCGGGTCGGCTTCGACCATTATTGACATTAAATCGAGACCACGACGACGCGCTTCACCTAAAATCGATGCATTGATTCCTTTAATGACGCCCTGTTGTAATAGTGGGACCTTCATTTCCTCAAGCCGCTTACGACTTTTTTCATTAGCGCCAATACCCACCACGTCAATACCTTCGGTATCCTCATAATCGACTACTGGCTCATTGCCGTTCAGGTTACCTTTCATGCCGTGTTTGGCAAAAGCGTCAATGACAACACCAGCGACAATTTTCTGTTCTTTAGACCATTCAAACATTGCCCATACAATATCGTGAGCAAGTGCTTCTGGGACAACCAATTCGCTCATCAGCAGAATAACTTGGTCACAGCCTTCAATGTTGCACTTAGGTTTGCCTGCATAGGCTCTAATTGGTGGTAGTGGAACGCCTTTATCAACCAAAGTAAGCACCGGCAATCTTGGGTCGATTACGCCACCAATGAATTCTAATTCGAGATGATCAATCAAAAAATGAGCAACAACGCTTGATACCATACCGACACTTGGGAAGCAGGTCACAACTAGCGCATTCTCAGTCGATACCTCTGCATTTATTCTCACACTAGGCCCTTGCATAGATAGCCCTACCTCAGTTAGATGTATGAACGCTTGCATCGGTTGACGGGTCGGTGGTTTGATGATGTTTGTCAGTTAGGGATGTTTATGTCTGAAGCGGGGGGACAAGAAGTTTCCCACATGATTTCACCGTCTTCTTGGAATCGCTTTGAGACTTGCCCGCGCATGTATTGGTTGAGCCGGCAGAGGCTGCCAAGGAAAGCTGGCATGGCAGCATCTCTGGGGACTGCAGTCCACGCTTCTGTCGAGGATCTATTACAGGAGGATTACTCACACATCGGTAATAGTCAAGATGGTTGGTTACCAAAGGAAGGAGAGCGGTTACTCAGGTTGCGGTGGGAAGAAGAAAAGGCCGTTTTTCACGCTACTCCACGTCGACCACAATGGAAAGAAGAGAAATGGAAAGAAGCCATCAATCATCAAAAAGGCGCAATAAGGATGCTACTCGAACATGTCGGCATTATTGGTCTTGAACAGTACAAAATAACCGGGGCGCTCTGGCGTAAAATCCAATCGCTTGCCATAGCAGTTGAAGGTGAACTGAAGACCAAGGATGGTAAATTGATGGGCCGGCTTGACTTGTTGATGGCAGACGTCGACGCCAATGGCAAGATGGTAGGCTGGCTGGTCGCAGATCTCAAAACCGGTCGTGCACCAAAAGATAGTCTGAAGCTTGAAGTCAACCGCCAACTCAGACTATACCGTGATATTTTACGCGATAATAATCCAAATGGCCCCCCAATAAGAACTGAGGGGTGGTATACCAGTGACTCGACTAAATGGACCGCTGAAGGGGACAATGTCCTTGATGATGCTTATGCCGCGTGGCAGGCAACTAAACCAGGCAAGATACCATTAACACCCAACATTGGTGAGGGTAGTTGTGGCGGGTTTTGTGATTGGAAAGCTTGGTGTCCACATTGGTGGCAATGGCGCTACCAAAATAATACCTTACACAAAAGTGATTTCTCCGATGCAGTTGTTTTATTGCACAACTACGATCGAGCTAGTGGTTCAGCTGTGATTGAATTATGCGAGCCAAGAGACAGTGACGGCGGAGTTATGCCGACTGGTATTAGAACCGGAGCAAAATTTGACAATCGCGGTAAAGAGGCTTTAGAGGAGTTGTTGGAGCGGGGTCATCAAGGCCCAATATACCTCGGGTCTGCAATGACCAATCGTAACTCGTGGCGCGTTGGACATTGGTGTGATGTATTACCTTGGTCACCGATACCAGACGGTGAGGAATATACAAGGAAGGACCTATGACAGAAATTCTCTGAGTTTTTCTCTAGCTGCTTCGTCTTCGATTCCTGAGGGAGATAACAACCAGTTGATGTATGAGGGGTCAAGCCGAGCAACTTCAGTCAAATGCCGCCCACGATGGCGGCCGAAAGCAACAACATAGTGTCCATCATCAATTCGAATTTTGCCTAGAGAATCAAGCATTTCTAAATCGTTCAACCCCCTTCCTAGGTTTGAATCATCGGTCGTTAATTTGCCATGAATAAGCCAGCGTTCGATTTCTTCTAGCGTGTTGCGAAACATCAACGCATGATCGTTTGTTAATCGCCAAAATAGCAGTAAAGAAGCCGCAGCGTCCGCTGCCGCAGTGTGAGCGTTATCTAACGATATGCCATGTCGACGGCAAAGGCTACCAAGATTATGTGGTCTACCAAGTTTTACTCGCCTGACAATTTCAAGCGTGTCCATCATCGCTTTCGGTTTCGGTGGCAACCGACCTATCCTGCGAAATTCATTCTCAAGTAGGGGCATATCGAATTTTCTAATATTGTGGCCGACTACCACTGAGTTTTCGATTAGTTCGTGTATCTGATCTGCATGATGCTGAAAGTCTTGTTGACCTTTTACATCGCTATCGAAAATTCCGTGGACGCCGCTAGCGCCCGGAGGAATTGGTCTGCGAGGATTTACCAAGGTCTCATAGTGGACAGTTTCGCCGGCAGAATTCGAGCCAACTAGCGCAATCTGGACGATTCTGTCGGTATTGGTCGAAATTCCGGTGGTTTCGAGGTCGAACGCCAATACAGATTCACCGGCGAGGAACTCGTGACCCATGGATACCAGCACTCGTTGCTACCTATTGAATATCACGATGAACAATTAGTGGCAAAATTAGAATGATTACATCATCTGGTCAAGGTTATGGGACTGAAAGATAAATTCAAGGGTCTGTTCGAAAACTCATCTAAAGATGAATCTGTGCCACTGGAAAATGAAACCACAGTTGAAGAGGCAGATAATGCGGAATTTTTGGCTCTCGCAGACAAAATTACCAGTCAAATCTTCGATGAACTACAAGCAGAAGAGACTGAGACAGTTGGTGAGGTTCAACCCGTGTTAGTCTCGGAGTATGATGCAGGCGATGTTGCAATTGAACAACTGGTCGTCGATGAGGCTGAGATGTCGAATTACACCGAGCTCAATGTTGTTGAGCACGAATCACTGGATGATATCACTGAACATTTAGAAGATGCTGAGATAATTGGTGACATTCCTGAGGAAGTAACTTTCTAGTCGGTTTTTACCGAGCATTGAGATTCGATGCAAATCTGAGTGGTACAATGCATACTATTAGAAGTGTGAAGAATTTAGTCCTCGCTATGACGGTAAGATGTAAGGCTAAGTCATTGTTCCTTTCTTCGCTGATGGTGTTATCGGTCATGCTGGCTGGTTGCGTCGCATTTGAGTCGACAGTCAACCCCCGAGCGGTGCTTCAAGCCTACCCATTATTCATTCAAGAAGGCGAGACAATAACCCTCGATGCTAGGGATTCTGAAGCAGTTGAAGGCGTTGTAACCGATTTCAAATGGAACTTTGGTGACGGTAAAACTGCAGAAACAGTCATTGGTTTTACCTCCCATACCTATGATAGGTTCGGCGTTTACACAGTTACGTTAACCGTTGAGAACAGTGGTGGTGGTGA
>DUJJ01000036.1:0-2910 GCA_013329865.1 Candidatus Poseidoniaceae archaeon | reverse complement strand
GTTCCCGAAAGCGTCAAGGCTGGCGAATCTGCTCTACTTGATGCTTCGGCAAGCTATGACCCTGAGGGCAAGGAATTGAAGTATTCATGGGACTTAGATTGGTCTGAAGACACCAATAACGACGGGGATAACAGAAATGATGCAGATGCAATAACATCCACCGTTCTATTACCAACCAACAAGTCTGGTACTAAACGTGGTAGCTTAACAATCTCCGACGGCGATGGTGCATCTCAATATACCTCATTTGAACTTGAAATTTCAACCAGAACTTTTGAAGTTGAGTGGCGAACTGAGCAAATCGCTCTTAGTTGGGACGGGTATCTAGAGCAGGGAGCCTCATGGGAAGAAACCATCAGTCCAGGCTTAGAGGGGAGAATAATTTCCTTCCAAGCTGTGCTAGAACTTGACCAAGAATTGGGTCCGCAGGATAATTTTACTCTGCAACTTGAAATATTTGATGACGGATATCGTAAGTCTGCCAAGACTGAGGGTGGCAACATCACAGCCAATGAAACCTCGAAAGCAGAGTTAGATCGTTTTGGTATCAACCCGGTTGGTGAAGATGGAACATATACTGCTGATTTTGCCGATGATGTGCTCCAGCAATTACTGGCGAAACCAGGATATCGCAACGGACAAGGCAACTGGACTTGGACTATTTTTGCCCAGCAGGCAGACCCTGACCCACTGTTTGAGGGCCTACCTGACCCAGACCCCGGTAACGATTGGACTCTAGAGGTAGTGATAGAAATACAAGTCCCAATATTAACTGAGATTGCAGTTTAGTTTAACTGTAAGATGAAACTATAATCTACATCTATTGAATCGGGGTGACTGATAGCATGGTCGACACGGTCGAGATTAGTAGGGTTAACATCCGTGATAATTTATCGGTAGATGTTTCTGTTTGGATGAATCACCCCGATGATTGGGATTTCAGACCATCATTATCCTGTAACGGCAATGAGTTCCAAATCTCTGATATTATCAGTGGTAACCAACTAGCTTCTGTTGAACTTTCGGATGAAGAATTAGAAGTATTACAAAGGGATAGAGTAGCAGAATTGCGAGTTAAATTCCAGGTGCACGGGATGCACGGTAGTCTGGGTAAAATAAACCCAATAATCGCAGATGGTAAAGCGAAAAAACTTGCAACTGCCAACTGGAAAACCACCCAATCAGTAGATTTTTTGTGATCCCTTAGGTCATGGGATAACCACCATTTCTTTGATATGGGTTAACTTTGATTTCTTGTTTCATGAAACAGAAACAAATGGGGCAGGGCTCACAAAAACGAGCCCGGTTTGAACGGTTGAAGGCCGAAATCACCAGTTTTGTGCTGGCGAACCACGGTTGCTCGGCACAATCAATAGTGGCTAATCTTTCGCATGACAAGGCCATGCGTAATCATGGATTAACGACACGTAAAGTGGGGTTTTTTATCTCGCGCAACCTTGCTGAAAAATTGACTTGGTGGCAAGATCACAAAGCCGGAAGAAGGGTGTATGGCGATAGGACTAGGGTCCTCAAATAACCATTTACCCGCTTGAACAAGCCGTTTGACTCATGTATGATTGATTGGAGGCACAATCAATGAGTGACCAGATTGCGGCATATTTTGACCTTGATGGCACTCTACTTGATTCATCTAGTGAAAAAGCACTCACGGCAGGGTTGGCAAAACGACGTCCTTGGCGAATACCCATTGGGACAGTGATGTGGACAGCTGGACTGATTGGTAATCTTCTTCGAGGGCGATCATTCTACGATGCTGCCCGTAACAGAGGACACTTTGCCTTTGCATCGTGGCAGGTGTTGGAAAGTTACTCAGCAGAGATTGCTAAAGAGAGACTACAGGATAAGATTCCGGCAGAGGCTAAAGAGTGTTTAGCATGGCATCGCAGTCAAGGCCATCGTTGCGTTCTTGTAACTGCAACGATAGCTCCCATGGCAGAAGCAATGGCAGAAATTTTGCAAATGGATGATGTGTATGGTTGCGGCCCACAAATACGACGAGGAATGTTATCCGGCTCAGAGATTGGCTGGAGTGTTCCAAGGCGTAAAGGCAAGGTTCCTGTAGTTGAACAGGATGCCAAGAAAAACAATCATGACCTAACACAATGCTATGGTTATGGCAATACAATGGCTGATACTTGGTTCATGAGTGTGACCGGTAATCCAGTTGCAATCAATCCCGGGAAAAAAATGGTGAAGTTTGCTGAAACAAATAACTGGCCAATAAAATCTTGGAAAGTTTAGTCGGTTATTTGGCGGCCCCGCCGCGATTCGAACACGGGTTACTGGTTCCGCAAACCAGTGTGATATCCAAGCTACACTATGGGGCCTTATTGTAGGCGACCTGAGTATTCAATATAAGCGCAACGGGTTGACATCTAACTCGATACAAGGATTCATGATGACACCGCAATTGGTAGCACCATGGCCGTGACCTTGGAGAGGCGAGTTGATTACCCAATGATAGACAATGCCAACATTGCATACTATCCAAGGATTTATGATTTAGCCCATCGCTTTTTCGAGGAGGCTTGGGAGTTGATGTGCGGTGTTTCATACCCTGAGATAATACAAGAGCACCGAATTGGCTTTCCCGTCGTCAATGTTACAACGGATTTTCTTCATCCATTACGTTATGGTGATACGGTTACTGCACAAATCGGCATCGCAAAAATCGGTAATAAATCATGTACGTGGCAATATGACTTTTACAATCAAGATAACACTCATTTGTGGTCATCAAAGCAGGTAACAGTGTGTGTTGACATGGATGATCTTCACTCAATAAAAATTCCAGAATGGCTGTCCTCTGGACTAGCAGAGCATACTTTGTGAGGTGTTATTATTAGCGATAAACAATTTGATTTTTCCATTATCATGGATGAAGATGAG
>DUJJ01000119.1 GCA_013329865.1 Candidatus Poseidoniaceae archaeon | reverse complement strand
AATATCGATTTTCGGGTTATAATCAAGTAACTCATGCGCGAAACCAATAACACCCGGCTTTTTTGATACCATCAAGGCCTTGCCAGCGACACGATTGTTGGTCAATTTGTTCAAAGGCAAGAATGTTGCACGCCCTGCTCTTCTCTCTGCCAGCCACCTAATTGCCTTCGCCGCAATTTCATCGTTTTCTACAACTATTGAAGTCATTCCACCACCGATTGCGGTTGCCAGAGCACTTTCATGATTGGGATCTATTGGGGCACAAAGTTCTGCAATCGTACCGATAATACCTGTTAACTGACCGTTGTCACGTGCTGAAATAACCGCTGCTGCACCCCCAGCCATACCTTTTGAACCGGAAGAATTCTCCATCTCCGAGCGTAAACGATTTCTCGTTCTCTCGGCTTCTCGTAGTTTTACCTCAATCAATTGTGACTCTTCAACTAACTTTTCTTCACTTTTTTGCGCAGTGATAAGATCGCGTGATAACTTATTGCGGTCTATTCCCGGACCACTACCGGTCAACTCTTCACCCTGTAACTCCAGCTCACCAACTGATAATCGGTTCTCCTCTGCCAATTCTTGCGACTTAGCTAATTGCTCGCTAATTAACTCCGCTTGGACTGCAGTTTTATTTACTTCATTTTGAGCAGTAGTAAGGTTTTCATTGGCAAGGTTAAGTTCCGTAAGTAATTTCGTCAGTTGCTGTGATAGTATAGCCGTTTCATCGCCTGATGATTCCATTATCCTCTGGACCTCACCCTCCTCCGATTGTGCCTCATCCAGTGATGCTCGAGAATTTTCTAGGTCATCTTTAGCTGAGGCAAGTGAATTGACGAATTCTACTAGCGCACCTTGAGCGCTTGTGAGTTGCTCTGTTAAGTCAGCAACCTCTACTTGTTCTTCAGTATCCTTGGTTTCGGCATCAGCAATTTTGTCTTTATTGGTATCAATTTTTAGGTGCAGGTCAAAGATAATTTTGTTCAGCCCTTTACCATCACTGCCGGTCAACTCTTCGATTTGTTTCTGCAGCTCGCCGATTTGGTCATCAAGGGATAGCAGTGTTTTGGACCCCTCCCTTACTTGTATCTCAAGATTGTTCGCTTCCTCAAGGTATCTCGTTTGCTCATTAACTTGATACTCTCTCTCGGCAATCTGGCTCGCATAACTAGCTTGGTAGGAAATGATTCTTGCCTGGTTTAATTCTTCAACCAAATCCTTAACTTTCACAGCCAAATCTTTTTGTTTCTTCAATTCCTTCAGTCGAGCCTTTTGACTATCTTCCAGCAATTTGATTCGTTCGATATAATCATCAACACTATCTTTTTGCCGGTCTGCCTTTCTTATCTCATCATCATATAGTGTGACACCAGCCACACTATCGAGGACTTTACGTCGTTCTTTAGCCGTCATCTTCGCTAAACTAGTAACATCCCCTTGCAGAACAATGTTGTACCCGTCGGGCCTTGCATTCGCTGCACCGAGTATCCTATGGAACGATTTTTGCGAAGAATCTTCCCCATTCAATTGGTAGTTAGTAACAACATTGCCACTTTTTGTTAAGCGGATAGACCGAGACATTCTAACCTCTTCCATGTTTATTGGCAATCGCCTTCGACCATTATCGAGAGTGGGATTAGCGAATACCAATGTTACGCTACAAGCTCTTGCAGCATTGTGATTATTTCCGCCATTAAAAATTAGATCTTTGGAGTTTTGCGCTCTAATCGTCTTATTTGACCTTGGACCGAGCACAAATTGTATTGCGTCCCCACAATTCGATTTCCCAGAACCATTAGGCCCAGTGATGGCTGTAAAACCCCGTTCTAGAGGTACAACCACATCGCCTCTAAATGATTTAAAATTTGATACTTCAAGTGCTTTAAGATACATCCCAATCCCTCAAGCGGAAAATAAATCCAACCTTAATCCATTGAGCGGGTCTCTAGGGGTCTTAAAGTATGCTAGTCTTGAGCGCTCAATACGTCGATTTTCACATGATGTAATTTTCACCGAAGACGGCTAAATCGATCCAGAAAAATTACATTTTTTACAACCAGCGCCGTCACAGTATGGACAAGTCGCTTCCACAGTTAGAGTAGTATTGCTTTGCATAGTTAATTTCGAGTCTCTGTGCATTAGTGGGGAGCGAGCTACTCGTTGCTGTTTGGCGCTTAACACCGATAATGGTTGAGCAACAGTTCCATATTTCGACCGAAATTTTTCGGCTACAACACGGCGTTTTTCTAGCCTTTTATTGGTCAAATCGATGGCTTCTGCCTCCCAGTATTTCGGACCTCGCATCATGTAAGCACCAATTATTGCCATACCTAACTGAACTGCAAGAGGTGAAACATCTAACGGAATTAAGGTGGCAATTCCCTCTGAACTGACAGACTTAGGTAGATACTCAAGACGGTCGAGAATTGCTAAACCGAATAGCGTACAGCCACCAACAAATGCGATTCTTCTGAAGCGTTTTGCCCACCTACCTTGCTGTGGGAACCGAAACTTACCGACAAATATCAAAAATAGTCCTTCAGCCAATAACAATAAATCTGCACCGCTCCAATCCCCTGAATTACCGAGACAAAAACTATCATTGCCTTTAGCTAATTCTGATTCAATCTCTGAAATAGCACAATGAGGTTCGAGCATTTTCAACACATCTACTTTGGAATTATCAGCTCCCTCAATCAACTCAGGAGCAACCAAACCAAATTGGACGTTGGCTATTACGAAGATAATCATCAATAGACCGATGATTGTGGCGATGTTGCGTCGTAAGCCCCCCATGTTTGACGGACGGTGAATTGATTTGATAGTGCTATCGCTCAAACAGTTCAAAAGAGAGTTCAAGTTACCCTTACTTGCTCACTATGTCGAAAATTGCGATAATCGGCAGCGGCATCGCTGGTTTATTCTCAGCAATTAAATTAGCAAACCACGGCCATGAGGTCGTTATAATTACCAAACAAAGAGTCAAGGATTCCTCAACCAATTGGGCACAGGGAGGCATCGCTGGAATATTGGACAAGACCAATTCTGACGCTAAAGCAGCCCACATACAAGATACATTACAATCAGGAGACGGTCTATGCAACGAGGCAGTAGTACGTGATGTAATTGAGCGAGCCGCTGATTGTATCAACGAGTTGGTTAACATCGGAGTAAAATTTGAGAAAAATCAGCATGGCGACTTCAAGTTAGCCAAAGAAGGCGGACACTCTGAGCGACGAATTTTACATGCTAAAGACGCCACCGGCCGAGAAATCGAGCGGGCATTAAGTGAGGCAGCACAATTACATTCAAACATTACTTTAATGAAAAATACCCTTGCAGTTGATCTGATACAAAGGCACCACGGTGAGCCACAGAGTGGCGTTTGTGGCGTTTGGTGTTTTGACCAAACAACAAAACAAGTCATTACCTTGTCAGCTGATGCGGTAATCATTGCAACTGGTGGTGTAGGACAACTATGGGCCAAAACCACCAACCCCAGTGTTGCAACCGGAGACGGAGTTGCGATGGCTCACCGTTGCGGCGCTGCTGTAAAGGATATGGCATTCATTCAGTTTCATCCAACAGCACTCGCAATCGAGAATGGTCGGCCATTTCTAATCACCGAAGCGTTGCGAGGTGAGGGTGGGGTGATCCTTGATTCTGCAGGGTTAAACCTGTGGCAGGAACAATGTAAGCAATCGCTTACAATTGGTGAAGAGCCTCCTTTACCAGAGCAATATTCTTTCACATTGGCTTTCTCTGAGTTAGGTTCGATGGCAACAAGAGATATCGTTGCTAGAGCAATAGATCAGAATCTAAAACAAACTGGTGGTAAGCACGCATTTCTTGTCACATCTCATTTAGACCGAAATATGCTTGAAACCTCTTTTCCCAACATGCAAAGTCACTTGGACAAATATCAACTAAAACTAGGCTATGATGACTTACCAATATCTCCTGCTGCACATTACATAGTTGGTGGATTAGATGTGGACGATTTTGGTAGACCCAGAACTAACGATGACACTGGGATTATCGAACACCTATATGCCATTGGAGAAGTGGCTTGCACAGGGATGCATGGTGCCAACCGCTTAGCATCGAATAGCCTCTTGGAAGCCGTAGTTTTTGCTGACAAAGCTGCAAGACACATAATCGATAATCCGCCTGAAACCGTCAAGCACGATTTACCAGCATGGCGCGCCGATGGTCTGAACATGTTAACTGAACACTCACCAATCGTCAATGATTTGACAATGCTGAAGGATACAATGTCTAGTGAAGTCGGCATTGTAAGAAATAATCAGCGATTAAATCGCGCCTCACGCCGAATTAAACTTCTGGAAAAGGAGATCAATATCATATGGAAATCCTCAATCCCCTCAAGACAAATAGTCGAGTTAAGAAATCTTATTCAAGTAGCGAATCTAGTTATTGAGGACGCTTTGAATCGAGGTGAAAACCGAGGCCTGCATTACAATACAGATCTAATATGATGTCAGGTCCTCAATCAGCCTAGTTAGTAATTGATTTAATGGGGTAAACAGACCATATTTTTCTGCCTTGTTCACAACCATTCGGTTTAGGAATCCTATTTCAGTGGTTCTACCATTTCTGATATCTTGTAACATGCTACAATTATTGTCCTGTGTCTGTTCTATAACAAGGCGCAGATTAGCGATTAATTGGTCGTCGTCATCCAGTTTAACACCTTCTAGCCGAGCGACTCTAGCACCCTCTAGCATAACCTCTACACAAGTTTCAAACATTTCTGGTTCAAGCAAATCGCCATTGACTCTTCCAGTAATCGAGGCAATCGGATTAATAGCAATGTTCAGTAAAACCTTTGACCATATTAATTTAGCTCCATCATCAATCCAATGTGGATTCAATCCCGACTGTTCAAGAATGTCAAATAATTCTGATAATTGTTCCTTCGTTGGGCTGTTGTTTGTTCGACCAATATTGACTGCTCCATTACCTGCCCACTGAATAACTCCGGGTTCATTGCGCCAGGCTCCGTGGGTTGTTGTTGCAGGTATTACTCTGTGCGGACCGAACTCTTCAATTGCGGCTTCTAAATGTCCAAGTCCATTACTTAACACGCAAATATTGGTCTTAGTATGACTGAGTTGCTTAGCCAGGGTTAACAGCTCCGCAACATCACCTGCTTTTGAACAAATAAAAATTACATCAGCTACACCATCAAATACCGTGTTGGTTTCAACGTCAGCTAGAGAAATATGATATTGATTTGGGTTAACGGTAAGACTCTCGATACCTGCTATTGTTATGCCATCTATTGCCAATTTTGCTGCGTGGATGCCACGACCATGGATGTATAACTGCGTATTATCGTTAATGGCTAACTTGGCAGCAATAAGGGTCCCAATATTCCC
>DUJJ01000006.1:2845-5173 GCA_013329865.1 Candidatus Poseidoniaceae archaeon | reverse complement strand
AGTTACAATTTCTGGATGCTCTAAGAGCAATAGGGTATCATGAATTTTATCCTCAATTCTAAGTATCTGGAGTTCTTTCATTTGCTTAAGTGCCGCTTGATATTCAACAACACCCTCAAACCGAATGTCGACGTATCTCTCCCCGGTCATGGCTGTGCCAGCCATCGGTTTATCATAGACTTAATCAAAAATCAAGTTCGGCAGATCTTACATCGGTCCTACCGGCTTTGTATGCCTCAATAGCTGCTTTAGCGATAGCTTTCGGGTCATTCACAACCTGTTTGTCAATTTTGTCACCGTTGAACAAAGGGTCGCCAACCAAAACAGAATCCATTAATGACAAATTCTTGTTTGACGAGTCCTCACTTTGCTTGATAAGCCTCTCCATGTCGTGAGTAAGCGCTTGAATCGCTTCCAATTCGGTGGTTTTCCGTTCGAGTTCAGACTCCAGACTGGTAACCTGAATTCTGGTTTCATTTAGCTGAACTCGCAACATTTCAGACTCAACTCTGGTCGCCCGCATTTCATTGGCTAACTCCTCCAATACTTCTCTTGCCGAGGTTGCCTTACTTGGAGTATTATTAGCACTGCTCTGAACATGTGATGGGTCATCAACAACATAGTTAGCAATAGATTCACCAGGGTAATTTGCTGATAGGAATCTTACTGCTGTATGTCCTGAGATATTGAAACCCAGCGCCATAGCAGAAAGTAGGACTGCCTCAGCGTTGTGTTCTTGGCTCATAACTTGACCTGATTCCATGGTGTAGAATAAGTCGAAGAAACTCATCATGGTAATTACAGAAATTAATGCACAGAAAAATAATATTACTGCTGAGCGGCGTTTTTCTCGACTAGTGGGCGCAGATGATTCGACAGGTGGCGGCATTTGGATTCTACCCTCGATTACGCCTCTGGGGTCATTGGCCAACTGTCGAACGATAGGTCGTAAACTCTCTTCGACATGTTTTAGATTTACCATATGTAGTCTATATCTACGCTTGGCCAATCTAAATCCAGTGAGGATAACCAAGCTGCCTAAGACGTAGTATAGCCAAAACCACGGGGCGTCTGGTGCATGTCCGTGACTCAAATCTTCTCCAATATCGAAACCAGTTTCAACCTCCTGATTTAGTAGAAATCCCGATATTTGATCATCTATGCTATTTGAGGTGTGGCCATCATTGTCACATTGATGTTTATTTCTGTGCTTGATTTCTTCACAATGCTCTTGTTCATAATCAACAATTGCCTCCGAATATTGAAGCAGTATACTAGAGGCACCTATCATAATTGACAGAATAATTGAATATGCGATGAATACTCTCACCCCGCTAGGTGGACTAGACAGTTGGTGTGATTGATGATTAGGCTTATTTGAGCGAATTCTCCAAAAGAACAATCCACATAGGATGGCTATTATGCTTACAAAAATAACAAATTTATTGAACTCTGGAACAGTGAAAACAAGATTCATATTATATCAAGTGTTAATTTGTTTTAGTTCGTATATAAAACAATGCTAGAATCGTCCAGATGAGCCAAACCCCCCGCTGCCGCGCTTGGTTGAAGATAGTTCATCGTAGGATTTCTCTTGAAATTCAACAAGAGGCACGGGAGAAAATAATAGTTGAGCGATACGCTCTCCCTTGTGAATTAAAAATTCCTCACCTTGGCCTAACCATGTTGCCAGCACCATTAATTCACCACGATAGTCAGAATCAATTGTCCCTATACCATTAGGTATTATCATGCCCTTTTTCCCAAGGGAAGAGCGGCATCGGATTTGCCCTTCCCAGCCTTCTGGAATTGCTACTGCAAGTCCAGTTCTTATCATTGAACTGTGGTTACGTTTGATGACAATTTCATCCAATGCATACAAGTCCCAACCTGCAGCTTGAGGTGAACCCTGAGTTGGTATAACTGCATCCGGGTCAAGTTTGGCGAATTCGACAATCAATTTCTTTCTCATATTTCCTCCAATGATACTCGGTTATTGACGGTTACTAAGTAGAACTATACTTACTTAGTTCAGTGGAAACAAAGGAATAAAAGAGACGGGAACTTTTTCCCTAAAGGTGACCCGCTGTGTTGCGAATTTTTCTACAATGTCTCGCAAATAACAGAATAATTCCACATCATTTTGTTAATTGCAAAACCTTGGTTTCCACAGGAAAGTTCGGAGGTAATATTATACACCTCTTTGGCGGAGAACAAAATCCAGCACGAATAAGAATCTGGAGGTGAACGCATGGTAATTGACCACAATATAAAGAAAAACGAAGAAACAGAAATAGACCTATCACAAGAACACATCGAGCCAATGTT
>DUJJ01000006.1:0-2499 GCA_013329865.1 Candidatus Poseidoniaceae archaeon | reverse complement strand
CAAGAGGCTCCCGAGAGATTTGTTTTATTCCCAATAGAACACTCTGACATTTGGGAGATGTATAAACTACATGCAGCCTCATTTTGGACTGCAGAAGAGATTGATCTTGCTGAAGACGCAAAGGACTGGAAAGGACTGAATGATAATGAGCGACATTTCCTTAAGCACGTACTCGCATTCTTTGCTGCCAGTGACGGTATTGTAAACGAGAATCTGGTAACCAACTTTGCCGATGAAGTTCAGTGGGCAGAGGCAAGATGCTTCTACGGTTTCCAAATCATGATGGAGAACATCCATGCTGAAACCTACTCTTTACTAATCGACACATATATCACTGATACTGATGAAAAGAATCACTTGTTTAATGCATTGGAGACTGTCCCCTCAGTCCGCAAGAAAGGTGCATGGGCACTTAAGTGGCTATCTAGGAAGAAGGGGTCATTCGCTCAAAGACTTATTGCATTCGCCGCAGTTGAAGGTATATTCTTCTCCGGTTCTTTCTGCGCCATATTTTGGCTCAAGAAGCGTGGTTTAATGCCAGGACTCACATTCTCCAACGAACTAATCTCTCGAGACGAAGGACTTCACTGTGACTTTGCGTGTCTGTTACACAGCAAACTGGTCAAAGGTGCTGGGGAAAATGTAATTCATCGAATTATCGCAGAAGCTGTCGAAATTGAGATTGAGTTCGTTACAACCGCCCTGCCGGTCGAACTGATTGGTATGAATGCAGGTTTGATGAAGCAATACATTCAGTTTGTTGCAGATAGATTGCTAGTGTCCCTAGGTGCATCCAAGCTCTACAACGTTGCCAACCCATTCCCATGGATGGAAATGATCTCCATGCAAGGAAAGACCAATTTCTTTGAAAAGCGTGTTGGCGAATACCAAAAGTCTGGTGTTAAAGATGGTGGCACTCTTGGAAGCGTCCAACAGCGCTTCTCTGTAGACGAAGACTTTTGAACCGTACTGTGTGAACTAAAGGTATTGCCAAAATTTACAACATGACTCCGGAGGCCAAAGAATGACAATGCAGGTAGTAAACAGAAAAGGTGAAAGAGAAGATGTTAGATTTGACGCAATACACGAAAAATTGTCCAGCTTAACCGGCGGCCTTGATACCAGTTGGGTCGATGCAGCTAACCTCACAAAATTAACCATAGAAGGTCTTTATGATGGTGTAACTACTAGAGAACTTGATCAACTCGCAGCAGAAACTGCAGCATCTTTGGCATCACATCATCCAGACTACAGCAAACTTGCTGCTCGAATCTGTGTCGATGATTTGCATCGCTCCACCAAAGATTCCTTCTCTGATGTGGTCACCGATTTGCGAGAATTCGTTGACCCTGAATCAGGCGATCACGCACCGCTGATTTCCGAAGAGGTATATGATATCATAATGGCAAACAAAGAGAAGTTAGATTCTCACATCGATTACAGCAGAGACTTCAGTTACGACTACTTCGGTTTCAAAACCTTGGAAAGGTCATACCTGCTAAAACTAAACGGCGAGGTTGCTGAAAGACCCCAACACATGCTGATGAGGGTTGCCGTAGGAATTCATCATGGCGATATTGAAAAGGCGCTGGAAACCTATGATTTGATGAGTCAAGGTTACTTTACACACGCTACTCCAACATTGTTCAACTCCGGGACTCCTACGCCGCAAATGTCTTCTTGTTTCTTATTAACAATGCAAGACGATTCTCTGGTTGGTATTTACGACACTCTCAAACAATGTGCCTTAATCTCAAAATCGGCTGGCGGTATCGGACTCTCAATCCATCATATTAGATCAAAAGGTTCCTACATCAAGGGAACCAATGGCGAAAGTAACGGTATAGTTCCAATGCTAAGAGTGTTTAATGACACTGCTCGTTATGTCGACCAAGGTGGCGGCAAGCGAAAAGGTTCTATTGCAATTTATCTCGAACCATGGCACCCAGACGTCATCCAGTTTCTTGACCTCAGAAAGAACCACGGTAAAGAAGAATTGCGCGCTAGGGACCTATTCTATGCCTTGTGGACACCAGACTTATTCATGCAACGAGTAGAACAAGGCGGTGATTGGTCGTTTTTCTGTCCCAACGAATGCCCAGGCTTGCAAGACGCCTATGGTGAAGAATTCAAGGAATTGTACGAATCATACGAGGCCCAAGGCCTGGCAAGAGAAACAGTCCCTGCTAGAACTGTTTGGGACAAAGTTGTCGAAGCCCAGATTGAGACAGGCACGCCATATATGCTCTACAAAGACTCAGCGAACATGAAATCTAATCAAAAGAATCTCGGAACAATTCGGTCATCAAACCTGTGCACAGAAATAATGGAGTATACCTCTAAGGACGAGGTTGCAGTTTGTAATTTAGCATCTATTGCTCTGCCCAGATTTGTGGATTTAGAGACCAAACAGTTTGATTTCCAAAAATTGTATGATGTGACCTATCACGTGACAGGTAATCTAAACAGAGTTATTGATGTAAACTACTATCCGGTCGA
>DUJJ01000003.1 GCA_013329865.1 Candidatus Poseidoniaceae archaeon | reverse complement strand
CAATGTGGGCAGGTATTCCAACCAACCATGACTGGTTTGGCACACTCATTGCAATCATATTCTTGGGGTTTAGATTGAGGCACATCAGCCTCGCCACCGGGACCATCAACAGCTTTTTGCGCGGTTTGTTGGCGAAGGAATTCTTGCATCACCTCTGGCGTCAACGCGTCATTTTCGGCCGCCATTTCCATCATCTTCACCTGTAGTTCATTTTGCTTATCCATTCGTTGTTCTTGATGGTCCATCTGTTGCTTAATCCGTGTGCGTTTATTTGCTTGAACCTGCTCGAATAGAGCCATTGCCTGTTCAGTCTTATGACTTGATTCTTTCATCCGCAAATTCAGTTGACCTTCATCGCGTTTTAGCTCTGCTTCCCATTGTGCTTCTTGT
This sequence comes from Candidatus Poseidoniaceae archaeon, assembly GCA_013329865.1. Classification (GTDB taxonomy): domain Archaea; phylum Thermoplasmatota; class Poseidoniia; order Poseidoniales; family Poseidoniaceae; genus MGIIa-L1; species MGIIa-L1 sp8725u. Next base: position 5,888 of record DUJJ01000003.1, on the reverse strand, counting down.
TTACGCAACTCCTTCAATTCCAACTGCATTTCAACCGTAACTTTACCTGCAGCCTCTGCCTTTGCAATATTAACTTCACATTCAATTCGGCGTATGGTGGCTGCCTCTCGAATTGCAATTCTTTCAATAAGTGCCTCTGCATGGGCGCCTTCAGTATTTGTAGCAGCAGACAGTTGTGCCTGCAGTTCGCTGATTTTTTCGTTATCAGTTTGGTTCGATGTCATGAATGCTTTCAACAAGGTAAAACCTAGGGTGCCCAATGTCGCCCTCAATTCAACCTCTGCCCGCATTTCGAATTTCTCTTGCAGGGCCGAACTGCGGAGGTAGATTTCATCCTCACACTCAGCTAAAGTAGGATTGATGACGCGCATCATTATCTCATTGTGCAATACTTCTGCCAGGCGTTTTCGGTCAAGCATTGGTGCGCTGTTAGCAAACATGTTGAGGAGTTTCGGTATGTCATCATGACGTATTTGCACCCGCACATTGGCAAAACCATTGACATTGCTGCCATTGGGAAGATTGCCAGAAAATGGAATTGAGATATCCGCAGGGCCAGTCATGGCAAATAATAGTCTGCGATCTTTGGCAGTAACACCCATCATGTCACCAATGAATCTGTTGAAGCCTCCTGCAATGTTGCCGACTACTTTCTCCGTTAGGATATCGCCAATTCTGCCATCGACAATAAATGCACAGGCCTCATTTGGTTTTAGCACAACTTCCTGGGATTTCCACGTATTCAGATTATTTGCATCGATTAGTCTTGCAAGTATATTTGGGTTATCTCGCCATTTAAATTTCTTAGTCACTTTACCACCTACTTTGTTTTCTGCCTAAGGCCACCGAGTATTTTGTTTCTAGAATTAAAGAAGCCTTGACAACTTGTAATCATTTGCTGGCATTGTTGTATCAGATTTTTCACCTCTTCATTTGGACTACTGGTGCCAAATGCATGCTCTGCACTGTTGGCTATGTTGATTGCTTTGGTGACCATTTCGATGACATCATGGTCATGCTTAATCAATTTCTTCAAATCTGAAACCTTTACTGAGCGAGCGCCAGAGAAAAACGCGTGGTTCATTCCTGTAACTGATTTATCAACATCTTCAATGAGATTATCTATTTCAGATGTGGCTAATTTAGCTATTCTAGCGACATCCATGTTATCTGATTTGAACGCAACATCCTGGATATTAGAGAGATGATTGCGAGCTCTTGTTCCAGCCCGTTTAATCTCATCTCTAATTAGTCCATCAGCCTCCCGTCGTTTGCCTTTGGTGTAACCCTCATAGGATGAGAGGACCAACTGAATGCCTCTCACGTAGGGCAAAACCTCTATCGGGACTGCAGGCATGTGGCTCAAGTCAGACTTAGTCTTGCTCGTTATTATTGCTTGCGTTGCTTGGATCGCAAATATTTTCCCAATTTAAAATGCGATTGGAAATGATTTTTGCCTCTTCGATATCGTGTGAGACATGAATTGCTGCTACATTTTGCTCACGCAAAATAGCTTTTACCTCGGTTGCTAATTGTCGCCGCGAGTCTAAATCAAGAGAAGAAAATGGTTCATCCAAGAGTAGTAATTTTGGTCGCGCCAACAGTGCTCTGGCCAACACTACACGCTGCGCTTCGCCTCCGGACAAGGTTGTTACCTTTCTCTTACCAAATCCCGGTAAACCAACCATTTGCAACGATTCATCAACAGTCGCCAACTGTTCTTGTTTGGTTAACTTAGCCGTACTGCCTAACAGTATGTTCTTGGCCACATTAAGATGTGGATATAAAACGGGTTTTTGAAAAATGAATCCAACCTGATTTTGATACACATCTGCCAAAATTATCTCATTTTCAATAGTTTCTTCAAGCCCTGCTATCATCCGCAATAGGGTAGTTTTTCCGCAACCGCTGGGTCCAAAGATAGAGATAATCTCGTCATCTCTCATGGACAAGCGCAGATTAGAAAAGATCGTTGTGTTATCAAACTGCTTGTGATTGATATTGACTGTTAGGAATGCACTATTCTCCGCCATCAAAAACCACTTCCTTCTTGGCTATGCCGGAATCTTTCTGCAATCATAAATAAAATAAATGTCAAGATCATTAATACTGTGGCAGCAGCCATGGCCATTGGTTGGATGAGTGGATCAAACTTCGGCCGGCCCATTAACTGGTCGACAAGCACTGACAAACTATTCCAACTGCCAGAGCGAATTAAGATCCACGACGCGCCAAATTCACCTAAAGAAAATGCCATAGTCAAGGCAGCTGACACTACTATAGGAGCGCGTAACAAAGCAATTCTTCCGTGCCACCACGCTCTAATCGGTGAGAGTCCAAGCAATAAGGCCTGTTCGTGATACTCTGGCTCTTGTGACCTTATTGCTGGCAGCATAATTCTAACGACAAATGGTGTTGTAATTATAATGTGAGGAACTGCTGGTAAGACCGCCCAAGAGAACAAATCTGGAGCCCATTTTAACACACCAATTAGAATTCCTAGGCCAATCATCACCGCAGAAAGTGCTAGCGGTATCATCGAAATGAACTCTATGACACGAGCAGTATTCGGCTTATTTTCTGCTTCCAGTCGCGCAATTGCCGATGCAATCACGTAACCGGTTGGTAGTGCGATAACTAATGTAATGAAGCAATATGTAAGAGAATTATACAAGGCCTCAGGGATAGCCGTGGCCGAATAGTTACCGTTCCATGCTTCAATCCAAGCTTTGGCTGAATAGTAGTGTTCATTACTTCTTGAATCTCTTATCCTAACAGATGAAATTAATACTAATATCAGTGGCAAGATGGCATAACTAATTGCACCATAGATGGTAAATTGAGCCAGTTTTGTCGGTGCTCTATTGGTGACTTTATGGGAATTTTCTGTCACAATCGAATGAATTGTTGAGTGTTTTTTCTGAATGCGGGCGGTAAGGATAATTGCCACACTCAAAATCAGTAATTGAACAATCGATGTTGATAGAACTATTTCGCTGGTGTCAATACGGTAATTGTATATTCCAGCAGAGCCTCCTGATTTAGCCATCAGAGTTTCAAGATTATCTTGATTTGGCGTCAACCATTTTACTAATGCGAACGAGCTAAAACTGAATATAAAGCATAAACATGCGGCGCACAGTGCAGCCGGAGCAAGTAGTGGGAACCACAGATTTCTGAATCTCCGGATAGGACTTTTCCCAGCAGGTAGAAACCTAATTTGTTCTTCCCACGTTCGATCTAGTGTTGACAGAGTTGGTTCTATAAATCTCATTACAAGTGATAAATTAAACCATACGTGAGCAGCGATGAGAGCAATGAAATGGCCGGGATTACTCCATCCTGTTACATTCGCTAGATCGCCAATTATGCCAGTTTCCAAGCGTAAATCTATTCCTATGGAATCAAGCAAGCCATCGGGGTCAATTAGCATCAAGAATCCCATTGCTACAACGATGGATGGGGTCACAAATGGCACTGAGAGTATGGCTCGGATAAATCTGATATTGCGCCATTTGTAACGACCCAAATACCAGGCTACTGGCAGGCCAACCACTAGCGTAAATACAGTTGAAATTGTTGCTTCTAAAACGGTGAATTCTAGTGCTTTAACAGTGTCATCATCGGAAAAAAACTGTGATAAAGCAGAAAACATGGACATATCTGTTACCGATGTTAACCGGAAAATTGCATAGATTAGTGGTAGAATGGTCAACGCACAAAATCCGGTTATTATTGCCCACTGGGTAGCGATGGTGAGGTTGCGGTGCTGACTCAGGTTCAGCACAGTTTCACCTCAATCTGTTGCTGATTGCCAGTTTTGTAACCACGTCGACATTTCTTCATTTATTCTGGAAATCTCGATATCGGTATTTTCCTCTGGAATGTCCGAGTGATACCTGTAACCGTCTGTCTCTGGCAGAGTTTGGTCTTTCAGAACTGAATACATCAGGTTGTTCACCGGCATGTTTGAATTTACCTCATTGCTCAATAAGTACTCAATGAATGCTTCAGCGGCATCGACATCTTGTGCGCCACTGATAATTCCCGTGTATTCGACTTGCTGGAATGTGGTTTTTGGTAATACAATCGAAGTAGAGTGGGTGTAGTTTCCAGCGTAGAAGGCTTCAACTCCTGGAGATTGACAGTATGACACAGTTAGGTGAGCATCTCCGATGTATCCGTCTGTATATTCACCATACCCGCCAGTGTAGTGTGTTTCGTAGGACTCGGTCCAGCCAGATGTAAATATAGCATCATTGTTTTTTATTGCTTGCCACCAATCAAATGCGTTGGTCTCAGTGTCATCATCATTTTCGAAATAGTCGATTGTCGCCACCAAGAAGGCTCGCCCGGGGGACGAGGTTACCGGCGAGGGGAAGGTTAGTTTTCCGCGCCATTCATCCTCTGTTAGATTCCATAGAGATGTCGGTGTTGAGACATTTTCGTCGTCAACAAATCGCTCGTCGTAGTTCAGACACACTGGCCCCATATCAAACGGGACAGCCATTGTTCCGGAATATGGTTCTAATGCTGATTCGGTAATGTTTTGATAACCGGCGTTATTGACATAGTTGGTTTCTTCCAACAGATCATTAGCGAGGGCGGTTTGCAGGTATGTGTTGTCCAAGCCAATCATGAGGTCTGCGACAGGGCTATTCTTTGTCAACATCATTTTATCCAGTATGCTGCCAGCGTCGTCCTCATAAATGAAATTGACACAGTATCCGGATTCTATGGTGAATTGGTTTACCATATCCTCGCTCAAGGCTAGGATGTCATAGGTCAAGATATCGACGGTGCCGTCATCGCAAGGTCCGCTTGACTCGCTGTCGTTGCCGATGCACCCTGCTAGGCCGAAGGACATAATGACGATACTACATAGGATAGCTCTAAACTGCATTCATTACACCTCCTAAGTGGCCCGCAATTTGGTGTGTACGGTCTATCAATTCAAGCGGGTTGTGAGCTAAGATGTAAAGACTTGGTTCCCAGCCATAACCGCCCTCATCAAGAATTAGGTCAATTTTTGAGTGTGACCCGACTAGTTTACCTTTTTTACAGGTGGCGAATGAGTAACCTAAATCGTCACAAATCTGTTTTATTTTTCTAACGTTGACGCTGTCGTCTGAGGTAAGTGGCTTCAGGTTGATAATCGATGTTTTAGCCTCGTTCATGGTGTGCGCCTGGATTAAAATCGATGCTAAATGGTTTGACACTCCGAATGCTGGTGTCTCGTGATGTCTGAGTTTGCCGTTAACTATTGCTATTCGTCCGGGGAAGGCTGCAACATCACTGGTTTCTCTAGCGCCTTTGGTGCAGGATGCTATGTTCATGCCAACAGCGGGTAAAATGTGTTTAATACGATTTACATCAAGTCTGCCAATTGCCCACTCAAGCCTTCTGAGTAGTGCTCTTTCTACTTGCCCACTATCAAGATCCAGGCCAGTCAGTGTTTTATCAAACCTGAGTGTTTGGTTACCGGTGAACTGCATTTCGACAATAAGACGTTGTCTTATCACATTTGACTCTGGTCCGATAGATGACAATGCCTGGGATAATTCGCTAGCCCACGAGTCTACCATTGCTTCATCAGCTGAGGCTGGTAAGGCGATAGTTGGCTTCTGCACATGACGTGAAATCGTGCTTTGTGTTGAGCCAAGAGCTCGTGCAATTTCCGTTTGTGACCAACCTTTTCCTCGTAAATCTTTAGCTACATGTTGATGTAATCTGTCTAGCCATTTGCTACCTACTTCGCCTAACATGAGTAATACTCATGGCAACTCCTTATTCAATATTGCTAATTACATATGCAAGATGCATGCAGTTTGTTTAGTTTTTTACCACAATGAAATCCATTGATGTAACGAATTTCCCAATCATTAAGC